>JAYTMI010000066.1:0-2608 GCA_043728625.1 Saprospiraceae bacterium
GGGATGAACGGTTGCGGATTACAAAAAAGGCGAAATAAGCCTTTGTTTAGATTGATTAAAATATTTTAGACATAACAAAAAAAATCGGACGAATTGCAGCGTGTTTTCAAATAAAAAATATATTTGTGCAATAAAATAAAAATGGTAAACAGATGAGAAAACAACGAACACGCCAGCATTTCATAGAAGATTTCGGCATGAACTATGTCGAGCGTCAAGTTCTGCATGGACATTGTACGCTACAACGTCATCAATATGATTATGGTTATGATGCTTTTATCAATACCTACAATGAAAATGGGGAGTATGAAAATGGCATTATCCAAATCCAATTAAAGTCAACAGACAATCTTAAATATTCAGAATCGAAGAATGCAATCATTTTTGATTTGGAAAAAAGAGATTTGGAATTATGGCTTGAGAGCAACGCTCCCTTTATTTTTATTGTTTATGATGCCTTGCAAGAATCTGCCTATTGGGTAGATTTATCCGTTTATTTTGAAAATAATAAAGAGAATTTGGAAAAAATAACTAAATTTGTAAGGATTTATATACCCGCAGAAAATGTATTCACAGGTAAAGTTGTTCAACAATTTAGACAAATTAAAAATGGTTAAAATGGCACGAATTGGCATTTATAAAGATATGGTGGTTTCCTATCAAGAATTTGAGAACGCCTTATTGCGGTTAGGCTACCATAAGGTGATTAAACCCCACGCCAGACTTTATGTCAATGAAGTCTATGATTCTATCATATCCATATCGCATCGGAATACGCTTGATAAGATGATGATAGTAGGTGAATTTTCAGCGCAGGCTTATTTAATGGAAATGAAAGGCGTTTTGGAAAATATGGACGATATTGCCAAAATGATTGAACAAGACCGCTTGGCAGCTCAGGAACATGAACAAAAAGCGTATCAAAATGTCTCGATATAGTTGCCCCCCTCAGTATAAAAACGCAAAAAGCCTTACAACACGTTTGTTGCAAGGCTTTTTCAGATACCTTATACACAATTGCAGTGTTTATTTTCAGACTTTCTTTGTTTTGCAAACTATCAGAACGTAATTTTGTTTGAAATTTGCAAAAAATACTGGAGGGGTACCCAATTACCCTATCTCCTAATCATCCAATCTCATAATATTTATGAAAATAGCACTCGCCCAACTCAACTACCACATTGGCAACTTTGAAGGGAATTTAGAGAAAATGCAAGGCATGGTGACAAAAGCCAAAGCCTTAAAAGCGGATATTGTCGTTTTTGGAGAACTTGCTACCTGTGGTTATCCGCCGCGGGACTTCCTGGAATTTGATGATTTTATCAGTAAAGCTTATGCTTCTGTTGGGAAATTGGCAGAAATGGCAAAAGGTATTGCTGTCGTCGTCGGTTCGCCTTCGCGCAACCCGAAAATTGAAGGAAAAGACTTGTTTAACTCGGCTTTTTTCCTTGCCGATGGTGAAATCAAACACGTTCAACATAAAACATTGTTGCCGACTTATGATATTTTTGATGAATACCGCTACTTTGAACCTGCAGATTCGTGGCAGACAGTGACGTATAAAGGTAAAAAAATCGCTTTTACCATCTGTGAAGACATCTGGAATGTGGGCAATGAAAACCCTTTGTATCGCATCTGTCCGATGGACGAAATGATGGACGAAAAGCCTGATTTGATGATTAATATTTCGGCTTCGCCTTTCAGTTATGACCATGCACCTGACCGTATTCATGTCATCAGAGCGAATGTGGAACGCTATAAATTGCCTATTTTTTATGCCAATCAATCGGGCGGACAAACGGATATTATCTTCGACGGCGGTTCAATCGTGATGTCTCCTGATGGAAAAGTATTTGATGAAATACCTTATTTCGAGGAGTGTCTGAGGGTCTATGATTTAGACAAAGTACTGAGGGGGGGCGTTTCGCATGAACAACCAAAAGATAAAATAACCTTAATTCACGATGCATTAGTCGTTGGGATTCAAGATTATTTTAGAAAAATGGGCTTGAAAAAAGCGATTTTGGGCTTGTCGGGTGGCATAGATTCGGCAGTTGTGGCGGTCTTAGCAACAAGGGCTTTGGGTGCGGACAATGTGCGGGGTATCCTCATGCCGTCGCAATATTCAAGCGACCACTCTGTGAATGATGCGCGTCAATTGGCTGAAAAATTAGGGATTCAATACGATGTCTTACCGATTGAACCGATGTATGAAACGTTTATGCAAACCTTGAAACCTCATTTTTGGGGCTTCCCACACAATCTAACAGAAGAGAATTTGCAAGCACGGATACGCGGTATGTTGCTCATGGCTTTTT
Source organism: Saprospiraceae bacterium (assembly GCA_043728625.1). Lineage (GTDB taxonomy): Bacteria > Bacteroidota > Bacteroidia > Chitinophagales > Saprospiraceae > JAAFJT01. Next base: position 2,319 of record JAYTMI010000066.1, read on the forward strand.
CAAATAAATTCGGAAATATTTTGTTGAATACCACAAACAAGTCCGAAATGGCGGTTGGATATGGCACTTTGTACGGCGATATGTGCGGCGGTTTGTCTGTTATTGGCGATGTGTATAAAATGGAGGTCTATACGTTGGCTCGATTTATCAATAAAGACGGTGAAGTGATACCCCTCAATACCATCGAAAAACCACCCTCTGCTGAGTTGCGTCCGAATCAAAAAGACTCGGATTCATTGCCCGATTATGATATTTTGGATAAAGTGCTGTTTCAGTATATCGAAAAACGG
>JAYTMI010000067.1:0-2085 GCA_043728625.1 Saprospiraceae bacterium
ATTTTCACTACTAATGCTTAAATTTAGAAACATTCTTTTCAGAGTTTGTATTTTTAAATGAAAAATGGTCAATTTTGAGCCTTATTTTTGACACCAATTACACGAATGACACTAAATTTTTATAAAATAAAATTCTTATAATTCATGATATTCGTGTCAAACAAAAAAATAGAAAAATGAAAATTTTAAACGAGAAACAAATACGACAAAAAATTCGTCGTTTGACGATTGAAATTTTGGAACGCAACCTCAATGAGCCTGAAATCATCCTCGCTGGCATCAATAATAATGGTTTACAAATGGCTGATTTGTTGATGCAAGAACTTGTAGGGCGAACAGATGCCAATATTACATTGACCCGTTTGTTACTCAATCCTGCCTCTCCTGCGACGCATCCGATTGTGTTGGATATGCCTATTGAGCAAGTTCAAGACAAAGTCGTTATCATCATAGACGATGTGGCAAATACAGGTCGCACAATTTTTTATGCCATAAAACCCTTGCTCGAGGTTTTACCCAAAAAAATAGAAGTGGCTGTTTTGATTGATAGAAAACATAAATCTTTCCCGATTAAAGTAGATTATGTGGGTTTGTCGTTGGCAACGACTTTGAAGGAACATATAGATGTCAAAATTAGAAATGTTGAAGAATGGGCTGTTTTTATGGATTGATATGGGAAATAGTAATAAAAACAAAACACCCAAAATTACGTTAAACTGCAAATGAAATATTTTTGCTACATATTCAGTTTCTACTTTTTGGCATTAAGTATCATGCCATGTACCGATATTCATGAATTGAATAGTTCGGTAGGTACGGAATTAGCAAGTATTTCAGCCGATAACCACGCCAAGTGTCCTCACGAAAAAGAAGATTTTTGTTCCCCTTTTTGTACGTGCGCTTGTTGTGGTGTAACAATTGGTTTTCAATCTACTTTTAATTATACTCCAAAATTTCAACCTATCCCCTTACCAATCGTTTCTGAAAATTTTTCTTATCAATCGCCTAATTCCAATCAATATCTTCAAGGCGTTTTCCAACCCCCACAAGTAGGTTAAACAAATTTATTTTTAATCAAATCCAACACCTTTCAGTACACTGATACTGAGGGGGTGTCTTTTTGTTTAACTCAACTTAACACATTTCATGTTAGATAAAATCATTCTTTTCTCTATAAAAAACAAGTTCATTATTGGCTTAATGACTTTGGCATTGGTGCTTTGGGGCGTGTATTCCCTTTCCCGATTGCCGATTGATGCTTTGCCTGATATTACCAATAATCAAGTGCAAATCATCACCACTGCCCCCACTTTGGCGGCGCAAGAAGTGGAACAATTCATCACTTATCCCATAGAACAAGCCATTAAAACGGTGCCTCGAACCGTCGAATTGCGCTCATTCAGCCGTTTTGGATTGAGTGTCATTACTATCGTTTTTGAAGAAGACGTAGATATTTATTGGGCAAGGCAGCAGATTAGTGAAAAACTCAAAGATGCGGAAAGGCTCATTCCGAAAGGTGTTGGTACACCCGATTTAGCTCCGATTAGTACAGGGTTGGGCGAAATTTATCAATATGTGGTATTTGCGAAGCCTAATTTTGAAAATCAATATGACGCTACAAAATTGCGGACTATTCAAGATTGGATTGTTCGACCACAACTTTTAGGGACAAAAGGCGTGGCGGAGGTCACAACATTAGGCGGCTATTTGAAGCAATACGAAATATCGGTACAGCCCGATAAATTGAAAAGCATGAATACCACCATTACGGAAATCTTTGAATCTTTAGAAAAAAACAATGAAAATACAGGCGGGGCATATATTGACAAACAACCCTACGTCTATTTCATTCGCGGTTTGGGTATGGTTAAAAATATACCCGATATTGAAAAAATAGTCGTTAAAAATAACAATGGAATCCCTATTCTCATTCGAGATGTGGCGACCGTTAGCGAAGGCTCGGCGGCTCGTTATGGAGCGGTGACAAAGGACGGTAAAGGCGAAGTGGTTGGCGGTATGGTTTTGATGTTGAAAGGAGAAAACAGTGCAGCCATTGTGAATAATGTCAAGGAAAAAGTCATTCAA
>JAYTMI010000068.1:0-3389 GCA_043728625.1 Saprospiraceae bacterium
AGGTCAGGTTCTTTGGCATAAAAAGAGACCAATTGCCCACCGCCTCTTGTCACAGCATCCGTCATACCATAAATATGGTTGTGATTGATATTGATGACCGCGAACTTAATCTTGGGTTCGATGTGCGTTTCTGCCATTGTTGTTTTGGGTAATGTTGACAACAAGGCAACACCTGTTGCTGCTTTTGTTGTCATTGTCATAAATTTGCGTCTGTTAAAAAGAGTGTTTTCCATTATTGTTGTTTAAAAAAAGTTATTAATAATTACTTAACATTATACATTTCATTCCTTCCGAAGGAATCCTTTGGATCAGTATAAATGCCAATTTTCTAAATTTTTATCTTAATCCCTAATCACAACCTTCTTATTGATAACCCCTTTTTCTGATTCAACAGTCAATATATAAAGTCCATTAGTCAAATTAGAAACGGAAATATTTTGAGAAGAAAAACCAATCTCAAAATGCCTTTTTCCCGTTTGCATCAATTGCCCAGTAACGTTATACAACTTTACTTGCGCATCAAAAGCTGTTTCAGATGTCAAATTGAGTTGTAAAGACTGTGTTTTACTGAGGGGGTTCGGTGACACCTCAAAATTTGAAATCCCTGAAATTTCTTTTGTCGCACTCAACAAATTACCAGACGTAAAATTTTGACGTGTTGTAAAAGAGGAACAAGAGACATAGTTGTTATAAGGTTTGATGCGCCAATAGTAGTTTTGACCCGATGCTGTCAAGTATCCAGGTACATTTGTGGCATTGATACTTATAGAATTTGTTGTTGCGACAAAAATACGCGAATCAAAAAACGTTGGCGTTTTGCTGAGTTCAACAACATAGCCTGTGGCATTCTGTACGGCAGTCCAAGACAAAGAAAAGGCGTTGTAATAAGTCGTCGTTGTACCGCTTATTGGCGCACTTAAAGTAGGGGCTGCCAATGAAGTCACTGTAGGAGCGACATTTCCATTGCGCAAATAGGCTCTATATGAGCTATTGAGGTAATCGTTTTGCATAGCCGTCTTTTGCATTGGCGAAAAAGTTGATTCACAACCTATAAAATAATCCATGATGTTCGTTTCATCGGGATCTATCTTAACACCTTTAGGGTCGCTCGCTAAACCGACATAGACACAAGGGTTCGTTCCATTGTACCCAAAGCCCAAATTGTAATTGGGTGGTGTATCACAAAAACCATCACCCGCAGTTGAGCAATTGGCATCCGTACCTGTTCGTGCGGCATTTTCGACCGTATAAAAACCACTTCCAAAACAACTCACCGTAGCGGGTGCTTTATAATTGTTTGAAGACATCGGCACAAAAGGACAAGTTTCCCAGCCATAAAAAGGATGAGACACACTGAAAAAATGCCCCGCTTCATGGGCAATCGTCACAGCACCGCCAATAGAAGCTTGCGAATTGATGATAATAAACCAATCTGCATCATAAGAAACACTGCTGCGCGTATTTAAATAATAACCTAAAACTGTGGCTGTGGGTTGGGCTGGGTCATTGGCATTGTCAACCAAGAAGACATTGATACCGTCCGTTTTTTTGTTAGTCCGGATGGCATTTTCACCCGCAAAAGACCTCGGTCCTGAATAAAGTCCTGTGTTATTGATATTGTTTATACCTTTGATATAAAACTGCAATTCAACGCCATTGACAGAATAAAGGCGGTTCCATTCGCACAACATATCAAGGACTTTGTTCATCGGAACGCGTCCAGTGCCCTCGGTCGTGGCAGCTAAATGAAACCAAACAGGGACGTAAGCAACAGCACGCATAGGTGCCAAGACTGGAAAACGCTCACGCAAGGCAATCATCTCGTTATAAATGATGTCAGCATCTTGAGTCGAAAGTCCGCAAGTCATTGGTTTCGGCGTTATTTGCTGTGCTTTGATACTGTTGAGGAACGAAATTCCGATAATATCAGGAAGGGAGGCAAAAAATAATGAAAACAGAAATGTGAAGACCAGAATTTTTTTCATGCAAAAAGAATATGATTAAATGAATGAATAGGCAGTACAATAGATTCTATATACAACGCAAAAGATTGCATAATTTGTTCCAAAGTTAGGTAAAAAATAAAATGAGGTTCTTTTTTTTCGATAAAATCATTTTTATTACGGGGTTTGGCTGTTGTTTTTAATAAAAACTTTATTTTTGCGCCGATTCACATATAGAAGTCTATATGTGTCAAAAATTAGTTTGTATTCTTTTTTTATAAAAATAAATCCTTTCCAAAATGACAAAAGTAACCGTCGTCGGAGCTGGCAATGTAGGCGCAACTTGCGCTAACGTCTTGGCTCACATGGACATCCTCAAACACGTCCACCTTCTTGATATTCAAGGTGCTATGGCACAAGGTAAAGCCCTTGACACTTGGCAACAAGCACCCATTGACTCGTACTCTACTTACCTTACGGGTTCTGACAAATACGAAGATACCGCAGGGTCTGACATTGTTGTGATAACAGCAGGCATTCCGCGCAAGCCAGGCATGAGCCGCGATGACCTTGTCGCAACCAATGCCAAAATCATGGGTGGTGTGATTGAAAACATCTTGAAATTCTCTAAAAACCCCATCATTATCGTCGTTTCTAACCCGCTTGACGTAATGACTTATGCCGCTTTCAAAAAATCAGGTTTGAAACGTAACAGAGTTATCGGTATGGCAGGTGTCTTAGATACAGCTCGTTATCGCGCATTTTTAGCAACTGAAATCGGCGTTTCGCCAAAAGATATTCAAGCTATCCTTATGGGTGGTCATGGCGATACTATGGTGCCACTTCCACGTTATACCACTGTTTCAGGTATTCCAGTAACAGAATTGGTCTCAAAAGAAAAATTGGATGCCATCATCGAGCGCACAACAAACGGAGGTGGCGAACTTGTCAAATTGATGGGTACATCTGCTTGGTATGCACCAGGTGCAGCAGCGGCTCAAATGGTTCAAACCATCGTAAAAGACGAAAAACGCATTTTCCCTTGCTGCGCTTACCTCAATGGCGAGTATGGTATCAAAGGCTTCTGCGTAGGCGTTCCCGTGATTTTGGGTAAAGGCGGCATCGAAAAAATCATCAAATTGCGTTTGCGCAAAGATGAAAAAGAAGGTTTGGAAAAATCGGCTGCTGCGGTAAAAGAAATCGTTGACGCTTACGAAGCGATGAATGTTTAATTAAAAAACGTAAAAATACTGAGGGGTATCAAAAGAGGCTGCATCAAAAGGTATTTCAAGTTTTTTTGTCCCGAATATTATTCTTTTTGAAAGCGTTTAGGTTCGGGAAACTTTGAAAGTTTGTTGTGCGAACTAAACTTAGGTAGCAAAAGCGTCCAAAAGATTGGTCGATAAGTTCTTTGACATCATGGATAAATTAAGCAAATTTTGTTTG
>JAYTMI010000069.1:0-5891 GCA_043728625.1 Saprospiraceae bacterium
GCTGCCAAAGCTGCGAAACCCAATTTGTTTTTAGCTGGATTCGTGGCATCAGGAAAATACATCGAACCTGAAATATCTAACAAGATCTGACACCGCAAATTTGTCTCTTCTTCATAGCGTTTCGTAAACATTTTATCCGTCCGACCATATACTTTCCAGTCAATATTTCGAGTACTTTCGCCTGGATTGTAGATGCGATGCTCCGCAAATTCCACAGAAAAGCCATGAAAAGGCGACTTGTGTAAGCCAATGATAAAGCCTTCAACCACTTGTTTCGCAAGTAATTCAAGGTTATTAAGGTCTTTTACTTCGTAATTATCAAATATTGTCATATTGCGTTTCAATTTAAATTTCACTAATCATCTAATCACCAATCATCCAATCCCTAATACAAGAACGTGTTATTTTCCAAACAGTTGCATATAAAAAAACCTGCAAAGTTTAAAAAACTTGCAGGTTTGTCTGTACTCAATAAAAATACTGAGGGGGCTTATGCTGGAACAGCCATTAAAGCTTCAATTTTTGCTTTCAAAACTTGTTTAGTTGAAGCGCCTACTTGTTTGTCAACCAATACACCGTCTTTCAAAAAGATGATGGTTGGGATTGCGCGAACACCATATTCACCGGGTGTTGCAGGGTTGTTATCAACGTCCATTTTGCCGATGTTTACTTTACCAGCATATTCTACTGCCAATTCTTCAACGAGAGGTCCAATCTGTTTGCATGGTCCGCACCATTCTGCCCAAAAGTCAACGACTGTAATGCCGCCTTTATCAATTGCTGCTTCTTTGAAGTTTTTATCTGTGAATTCAAATGCCATTTTCAATTAAAATTTAGAATTTTTATAAATAATTTTGATATCAGTCTATTAAACTGTTTTTTCAAAAGAAAGTTCAAAGGTAGAAAAAAAAATTGAGTTAGGAACTTGAAGCGAGGCATTGTTAACTCTAAATGGGATGATGAATGATAAATGAGGAATTTACGAAGCTGCTGAAAATCAACATTTTGCAAATTCATCATTTATCATTCATCATTTCCTACGGTATCTTCTTCGTATTTTTCACATACCTATCCATCCAACTATTCATTTCAGCGAGCATGTGCAAAAGTGATTCTTTGGCTTGATAACCATGACTTTCGTAAGGCAACATCACCAAACGCACCGTTGCACCCATGCCTTTCAGAGCTGAGTAATACCTTTCAGATTGGATAGGGTAGGTGCCTGTATTGTTGTCGGCTTCGCCATGAATTAATAACATGGGCGTTTTCATTTTATCGGCATACGTAAAAGGCGACATTTTAGTGTAAATGTCTTGTGCTTGCCAATAAGAACGCGGTTCTGCTTGAAAACCAAAAGGCGTAAGAGTACGGTTATATGCGCCACTTCTTGCAATACCTGCTTTAAATAAATTACTGTGTGACAATAAGTTAGCTGTCATAAATGCACCATAAGAATGACCACCAACGCCTACGCGATTGGCATCCACAACGCCCAAACGCACGCCTTCGTCAATGGCAGCTTTGGCACTCGCTACCAATTGTTCGATATAAGTATCGTTCGGCTCTTTGTCGCCTTCACCGACGATTGGAATAGACGCATTGTCCAAAACGGCATAACCCATCGTCGCCATAGCAGGCGCACCCCAATAGCTGATGCGGTTGAATTGATATTCAGAACCTGACACTTGCCCCGCATTTTCTTTGTCCTTATATTCGGCAGGGTATGCCCAAAGGAAGGTTGGGAGTGGACCATCTTCCTTTTTATAACCTGCTGGCAAATAAAGCGTTGCGTTCAACTCTACACCATCGGGGCGTTTATAGCGCAAAAGCTGCTTTTTTATGCCTTTTACTTGTGGATTCGGATGTGGAAACGTTGTGACTTGTTTCAAATCCTTTGTATTCACATTGCGAATATAGTAGTTTGGATTCTCATCAGGCTTTTCACGAGTGGTCAAAAGCGTCCCTTTTTCGGCATCTAATACGGCAATCGGGCGTTCAAAAACGGGTGCTTCTGAACGGAAAATCCGTTTTTTCTCCTTCGTATCTAAGTTCATCATATCAGCAAATGGCCGGTCGCCTTCGGGCGATGCACCTGTGCCGAACAAGATGATTTCATTCTTTTTATTGATGTCCAACACAAAACGTCCGTACTGATTGCGCTTCATTTCTGGGTCGCCGGGGTCATTGTAGCGGTCTTCAGAAGAGTAATCAAACAGCACTTTTTGCTCACTCGGATTGCTTGGATTGATGATTTTATTCAGCGTTTGGCGGGTTTGCCACCAATATTCAGATGTTATTGCCACTTTATCATTGCCCCAAGTGATGCCTCTGAAACGCAATTTTGAAGCAAATAACTCCTTTTGTTCGCCATTAAAAGGTGCATCAAGTGTAAATACTTTGTCACGGACATCTACTTTTTTCTTAGGGTCGCCACCGTCTTGTGCTTCTGTCCAATAAACGGTTGCGGGCGCATCGGCACGCCATGAAAAGCCGCGTGGATTGGGTGTTGTCGCATCTCTTGACCACGGCTGATCTTCTTCCAATGGATTGTTAGCTAAGGTACGGACGCTTTTACCAGTCATCATATCCAATACTTCAACTTTTGTTGGAAATGAACGATAAGTCACGAGGAATGAAAACGGACGGCTGATGGTTTCTGTCAATATATATTTGCCATCAGGTGATAGACTTACTGAGGGGGTGATGCCAGCCGTACCGATGTTTTGCGTTTTACCATTTAATAGCACTTTCACGATTTGAGACGTGCAATAGTATTCAAAAAGGCGTTCATCGGTGGCGTTTTTCAACAAATCCTGATAAGTCGGTGCTTGTGCTTTTTTGCCGAGATTCTCCTGCGTATTGGGTCCAACAGGTACACGACTGACTTCGGGGGCGTTGCCACGATTTGCAACGGTGGCTTTTACCAAAAGACCTTTGCTGTCGGGCAACCATGACAAAGGAGAACCAAGTGTTGCATTAAGCCCTAAATCAGTCAATTTAACAGCTTTTGCAGTGGCAATATCAAGAACATACAACTCAATTTTGTTGTCTGTCGTATGCGTGAAAGCGGCTTTTGTTTCGTCAGGCGACCATGATAATGAGCCGATTTTAGGGTCATTGGGCAAACCTGTGACTTGTGTTTCAGTATTATCGCTCAATTTTTTAATTTTTAAATTGAGCAAATACGACTGACGGCTGCCGCCATTTGTCAAAGGATTGATGCGTAAACCTGCCAATTTTAGCTCTGGCTGCGCCAAATCTGCAATACTTGGCAAGTCGGAACGCTCAATAATGAGCATCAAAGTGCCATTCGCATTGACCGATACTGAGGGGGTCGGTTGGGCATTCACTAAGTCTGCTAAAGGTTTGGGCGGCGTTTGGTAAGTGTCTTGTGTGTAAGCGGTCATGCTTGAAAATAGGCTAAATGCAAGGAAAAAGTGCTTGGTTTGATTCAATTTGAACATTTATTATTTAGTTTTTAGATGAAAAAAAAAACTGTTTGTAACAAGTTTCAAAAGTAACATTCCCTTTAAATCCCAAGTAAATTATTAGATAAAGGACAAAAAAAAAGCCGTTTCATCATAAACAAAACGACTGTTACATTCACCCTTCACCATTAATTTAATGTTTCAAATGCCGCACATCATTTTCCAATTCAAAAATAAATTCATCGCCCACATAATGTACTTTGTAAAGACAGGTGTTTTGATGTTTATATTGGTACATTTTACTGAGGGGGTGTTCGTTGAGAATGGTCAACAAACACAACAGCGTCCGTCCATGTGTACAGAGCAAAATGTTTTTACCTTGAAACTGATTTTTTAAATATTCAACGGCTTGGCTGACACGTTGGTGGAGTTCGGATGCCGATTCACCTTCTTCGATTTTCGAATCATAAATGCCTGATTCCCAATCGCTCATGAGTTTTCTATAACTTTCATGTGAAAAGTCATTGCCTGTTTTTCCTTCATGAATACCCCAAGAAATTTCATTGAGTTCGGACATTTTTATCCATTCTCGATGCGTACCGCGTCTTAAAAAAGGTTGAACAGTTTGGTGGGTGCGTTGCAAATGGGAGGTGATGATATAATCAAAAGACACATTTTTGTAGTATTGATAAAACAAACGTGCTTGACTATGCCCTATGTTGTTGAGTTCAGAATCCACGCCACTACCTTGCACAATGCCTTTGCGGTTGAAATCTGTTTCACCATGTCGAATAATGTAAAGCGTCATTGGGTATTGAGTAAAAGTTCAGTGTTATTTTATAATCAAAAAATTAGAAAGATTGGGGAATACATTGGTCGTTGAATCAAACCTAAAATAAGCCTCTTTGTTTTGAGTAGAGTGTAAAATATAACCTTTTTCTAACTTATAATTGGTCAAAACTATTGTATCAGAGGACAAATAAATAACAAGTTGATTCTGAATTTTGGGTTGTGTCAAAATATCACGGTCGCCATCAAAGAATTTTGCCCCCCTCAGTATAAAAAGGTTTTCGAGGTATTGTTGAAATTCATTTTGCAAAAGACGGTATTGTGTTTTTTTTGGAACCCATTTATTGTTGCGCCGAATTAAGGAAAAAGTGTCAATAGGAGATATTAAGGTCAAAGAAAGGAGGCTGTCTTTTGGGATATTCAAAAGCGTTTTATCCCTATAATCGTCAAATTTTTTATTGAAAACGGATAATAAATCGCCTTTTATGCCTTGCAAAGCATTTTCGTTTGGCAACTTAATATATGTCACGAGGTCATTTGAAAACGAGTCACGCTCTGTATAAAAGACAGAAAATAAATGGTTTGTATTATTTGATTGTGTAATAGTTATATCTGAATGTGGCTTGGTTTTAAGGCGTTTAAACTCTACATCGTTCAGCACATTAATATTGACAGCATCCATTTTTTCAAAAACAGCTAAAAACGGCTTAACGGAGTCAATGGGCAAGCGCAAAGTGATATTGTTTTTAACGACCAGCCAACCCGTATCTGCCAACGTAAAAGTCATTTCATCGTCTTCGCCACGTCTTATTGTGAAGGCAGAAACCGAAGCAGAAGGTATCGAAATGACTGTTTTACTGAGGGGTGTCCTTTTCCAAGCCAAACCGCGTTCAGTGGCAAAACGAACCCCAACAAGGACTAATGCAAGCATCCAAGTCCAACGAATGAAGCGATTTTTGATGAAAATACGGTAAAAAGCGCGCAGGATTTTGCTCATTTTTCAGATTCTATAAATTTAGATACGCTCAATATCATACCCAAAGCTACACAACTGAACAAGAGGGACGTGCCGCCCATTGAGACCATAGGCATGGGCAGACCCGTGACAGGGACGAGATGAACGCTGACTGCCATGTTAGCTAAGGCTTGTATCGTGAGAATCAGACACAGCCCCATGGCAAGTATGGCTGGAAAGGTTTTTGGGGATTTTGTGACCAATCGGACGACCCGCAAAAACAAAAGGACATACAAACCCATTATCAAAAAGCCACCAATTAAGCCGTATTCTTCAATAATAACGGCATATATATAGTCGGTATAAGCCATGGGTAAGAAGTTTTTCTGAATCGAATTGCCGGGTCCGTTGCCAAAGAAACCGCCTTTGGCAATCGCCATTTTAGCGAGTTGCGTTTGGGGTTGACCGTCGGCGTTTTCGATGAAATCGCGGGTACGATTGACCCATGTTTCGGTTCTTATTGTTCCAGGTTTGACCCTATCAATGACAATGAGACCCGCAAAGGAGACAAACCCGCAAAAAACCAGTAGCAATATATATTGCATCGCTACACGCCCGATGAACATCATGAGCATACATGTTACGAAAATGACTAATGCTGTTGAAAGGTCAGAAGGTGCAATGAGCAAACAAACAATGATAATGGGTACAATAATGGG
>JAYTMI010000070.1:0-3035 GCA_043728625.1 Saprospiraceae bacterium
GCAATGAATAACGACGACCACTTATTAACGCTCAAAATTGATGCGTACATCAAAGGGCAACTGTCTGATGTCGAGCAACAAGCCTTTGAAAAAGAATTGAAAACAGATGCCGCCCTTGCGGAACGTCTGCGTACACAACGGGCAGAATTGGTGTTATTAGAACAAATTGCAGAAGAAGATTTACGTTTAAAAGTCCGAAAATGGTCAGCTCAACTCGACGGAGATGACAATACGCCAACCAGAAAATGGTGGCAGCACCCCCTCAGTATTTTCGCCTTTTTAAGCGGCATCATCGCCTTGTTTTTTCTTTTTTATCTTAAAAAGGCGACAACTGATGCCGCTATTCAAGTTCCGCCAATTATAGAAAACCCCCAACCCCAAAGGGGAGCACTCAAAACTCAAAACCCTCAACTCAAAACTCAAAACCCCAAACCTCCAGTCGCAACGATTCAACAAGCGGCTATTCGCAATGACCTTTTGGCTTATGTCGAAGACATTGACCGCACCACCGAGCGAGGTAATGATGCAAATGCCCCCCTCAGTAAATCCGTACAATTTATTCAAAATCAAAAGTTTATATCGGCACGTAAGCAACTCGTAAGCATATCGCCACAAGCCGTGCATTATGCCGATGCACAGTTTTTGTTGGCAACCATTGACTATTTGCAAAACAAGCCGAAAGCCGCCGCCGCTACGTTTAAAACCCTGTCGAACATGGATGGCTACATCCGCAAAGAACAAGCCGCTTACTATTGGGCAGTGAGTCTTATAGCTGATGGAAAAGTAAGTGAAGCGAAAAAAATACTCACCCAAATCGCCGCTGATACCGAGCATCCGAAACACGATGCGGCAATGGTTTTATTGAAATTGCTTTAAGAAAGAGTCTTTTAAGCAACTGTTTCAGTCTCTCAAACAACTGTTTTAATTTCCTTATGCCTATACATAAGCGACAAATCCGTAGGATTTATAAGGTTCACAGAGATTTCCGAAGTTACCAATACCTTTTATACTCGCTACAATTTTTTTAAACAATAAACATCTCTTTTCAAACACGGACTTTAAAAGTTATGTAACTTTATCACAAGTTATTGCTCTCCAGAATGACCAAATACTGAGGGGAGGTACTTTTGAAGAAAAACCTATTCTATTAACCAAAATGACAACGATATGAAAGCCCTATTGCCAGCAGTTCTATCTTGCTTTATTGTGGCGTTTGCCTGTATGTCCAATCCTGTTTTTTCTCAATCAGCTAATAATATTTCACAAGATACAGCCAAAGCTGCGGCACTTGTGCGGCAAGCAGATACCTTATGTAATATCAAAAACAAATGCCGTGATGCCATTGCACCGCTGGACATCGCTGAGAAGATTTATCAGCAAACAGGCACAACCGAATCTTATGGTTATTCGGAGGTGATGATAAACAAAGGCGTTGCCTATTCGCGGCTTCAAAAACAAGATTCAGGCTTTATTTGCTTGAAAGAAGCGGAACGCTTGAAAAGGAAATTCGCACCTAATTCTATGCGTTTATCCACAACTTTAATGAGTTTGATGCCGCTTTATGCGCCACAAGATTTGAATATATCTTTAGCATTGGGCAATGAGGCATTTACGATTCAAAATCAATTGCTTGGTGAAAAGAATATGTGGACGAATCGGACTTTAAACAATATCGCTATTTGCCATCGGCTTATGGGTAATTTGGACAAAGCCATAGAGACATATTTGAAAGTGTTGAATAATACACCCAAAGAAGACTTAATATTATCGCCTAGTGTTTACGGTAATCTCGCCAATTGTTATAATGATAAAGGCGACGAGAATCGCGCTCTTTTGTATTTCTTAAAATCCGAAGCCCTGACGAAAGATAAAAGTAGCGAATTTGCTGGTTATCTCAACAGTTTAATAAACATTGGTAACGCTTATTCATCAAAAAATGAATTTAATCAAGCCTTGAATTACTACAACCGTGCTTTAGCACTACTCAAAGAGACCCCTCAGTATCTTCTGCAATTAAGAACTGTTTATTCAAGTCTTGGTATTCTATACAAACGTAAAGGAGAATATGACCAAGCCATTGCTTTTCAGCAAAAAACGATAGAAGTCATGAGTCAAAAGGCTTATCCACAAGAGAATGGACCTGATATTTCTAACTCTGAAATTGGTGTCTGCTATGGTAAAAAAGGCAACTTAGTTCTTGCCGATTCATACCAGCGATTGGCTTTGAATAACAGTTTATCAAAGAAAAATAAAAATGAAAGGTCTATTGCTTTTTGTTATTTGACTTTGGGCGACAATGCACGGATGCAAAAACAATTTGAATTGGCAAATGTGTATTTCGACAGTGCCAAGTATTTCCTCCGTTACGATATAAATAATTTGGGAAAATCTACACGTATTGCTTATTTACAAGAAGTATTAAAAGCGCAAAGCCTCACTTCATTTGAACAATATGAACAAACAAAAGACCTTAACTTTCTAAACCAAAGCAAAGCCTTATCAGACCAAGCCTTAGCCGTTTTGACGTATCAAGACGCTCAAACAACCTTTACACAGACCAAAATTCAGTTAAATACTGAGGGGTATCCGACCATCGAAACTGCCATTCAAATAGCATTAACATCGGCAGAATTGAATAAAAACGAAGCAGATAAACGCGCCGCATTCGATTTATCGGAACGTGCCAAAGCCTTGGTCTTGTTTCAAAATGTACGGGACGAAACGGCATTATCTTTTGCAGGGCTACCCGATTCCTTATTAATTGCAGAACGTCAGTTGAGAATAGACTTGAGTTACTACGAAAAGCAACAACAAGACTTATTCTTAAAAGGCAAAACCACCGCAACGGATACTAATTTATTGGTCATCAACAGCAAACTCTTTGATAAAAAGAACCAATACGACCAATTGAAAGCCCAACTGCAACGCGACTACCCCAACTACTACCATCTCCGCTACGACCGCCGCACAATGACCGTCGCCGAAGTACAAAAAGAGATATTGCAACCCAAACAAACCCTACTCGAATACTTCGC
>JAYTMI010000071.1:0-3246 GCA_043728625.1 Saprospiraceae bacterium
AAAATTGCCGAACTTGCCGAAGATGGTTTGGATGTAAACCCAGGCAAACAACCTTGCGTAGGGATGAACAGTTTCAATATCGAGGTGGTATTCAGTACAGGCGATACGTCCCGCTTTGATGTATCAGGTGCGGCTCGATGCGACCCGTCTCTCTACCCCTCAGTATGGGCATTGGATTCGATGGCAACAGTGGTTTTTCGTACTTATAAAAGCAGACTTTAGTTGGTTATTGGGGATTAGTTATTCGTTACTAGTAACTGATAACTAATCCCCAGTAACGAATAACCAATAACGATGACAAATAAAATAGAACACATAGGTATTGCTGTCAAAAGCATTGTAACGAGTAATGAATTGTTCAAAAAACTATTGGGCATCGGTCATTACAAGATGGAAGAGGTGCTGACGGAGGGGGTGCTGACTTCGTTTTTTAAAGTCGGTGATTCTAAAATAGAATTGCTGGAAGCCACAAATCCGGACAGTCCGATTGCCAAATTTATTGATAAAAAAGGCGAAGGTATTCACCACATTGCCTTTGATGTCACCGATATTCGTGCTGAAATGGCTCGGCTACAAGCGGAAGGGTTCACATTATTGAATGCAGAGCCTAAACGGGGGGCAGACAATAAACTTGTTTGTTTCCTGCATCCAAAAGGGACAAATGGGGTTTTGATGGAGTTGTGTCAAGAGATAGTTGTGTAATTTGATGCTAAACAGCTTTTTCTGGAAGACGGTGTGATGAACTTTCACAGCGTTTTTTTTATGTACTTACAGTGTCTCCATTTGTAAAATTATCAAAATACTGAGGGGGTGCAAATACGAAAAAGTAAAATTATTAATTACATTTGGCACTCAAAACAAAATTTTATTATGGCGAATTTAAATACAACATTAAACAAAACCAATACTTACGATGCGATTGTCATTGGGTCGGGTATGAGTGGAGGTTGGGCAGCGAAAGAACTGTGCGAGAAAGGACTTAACACCCTCGTACTTGAAAAAGGACGTATGGTCAACCACGTAGAGGATTATCCAACGATGATGACCGAGCCGTGGGAAATGGAATTGCGCGGTGGTTTAAGCCCAGAAGACATAAAAAAGTATCATATCCAAATCCGAAGCGGTTTTGTGGGCGATTCAACCAAGCATTTTTTTACAAATGACCTTGAAAATCCCTATGTTGAAGAAAAGCGGTTTGATTGGATTCGAGGCAATCACGTCGGCGGTCGTTCCATAACGTGGGGCAAGCAAGTCTATCGTTGGAGCGATTTAGATTTTGAAGCCAATGCCAAAGAAGGTATCGCCGTTGACTGGCCTATTCGTTACAAAGACCTTGAATCGTGGTACACGTATGTCGAAAAATTTGTCGGTGTCAGTGGCGAAAAATTGGGACTGCCGCATTTGCCAGACGGCTATTTTCTACCGCCAATGGAAATGAATTGCTTAGAAAAACACTTCAAAAAAGAGGTTTCTTCAAAATTCAAAGGTCGCCCCGTAACGATTGGTCGTGTGGCGCATTTAACTGAACCACAGCCGTGGCATTTGGCATTGGGTCGTGGTCAGTGTCAATATCGCAATCGTTGCTCGCGTGGTTGCCCTTATGGCGCGTATTTCAGCAGTAATTCAGCCACTTTGCCAGCGGCAAATAGAACCAAAAACTTCGCTATTCGTCCTAATTCGATTGTTCATTCCATCATTTTAGATGAAAAAACGAATCGAGCAACGGGTGTTCGGGTCATTGACAGCGAAACGAAACAGATGACAGAGTTTTATGCAAAAGTCATTTTCTGTTGTGCTTCTACGTTGGCAACTACCCAAATTTTGTTGAATTCTACTTCCAATCGTTTCCCAAATGGTATGGGCAACGACAGTGGTGAATTAGGGCATAATATTATGGATCATCATTACCACATCGGCGCAATAGCTTCGTTTGAAGGCATGGAAGACCAATATTACAAGGGTCGTCGTCCAACGGGTATATATATTCCACGTTATGTCAACCTTGATGCACAGTCGAAAAATGCGAATTTCCTACGGGGTTTTGGCTATCAAGGCTTTGCAGAACGTCAGAGTTGGGGTCGTGGCAGCAATAATACTGAGGGGGTCGGTGCGGCATTCAAAGATGGGCTTCTCAAACCGGGCGGTTGGGACATGCAGCTTATGGGCTTTGGCGAAATTTTGCCCAACCATGACAACAGTGTGCATTTGGATAAAGATAAAAAAGACGCTTTTGGGATGCCACAATTGGTTTTCAGTGCCGAATTGAAAGACAATGAGATGAAAATGCGCGAACAAATCAAAAATGATGCAGCAGAAATGCTTGAAAATGCTGGCTTCAAAGACGTTTTCAAATTTGACAATGCAGGCGGTTTCGGCAATGGTGTACATGAAATGGGTACAGCGCGTATGGGTCGTGACCCTAAAACCTCGGTTTTGAATGGCAATAATCAGATTCATGCTGTGCCAAATGTCTTCGTTACTGACGGGGCGTGTATGACTTCTTCTTCATGTGTCAATCCTTCGATAACTTATATGGCTTTGACGGCGCGGGCAGTTGATTTTGCAGTTAAAGCATTGAAAAAAAATGATTTGTAATTGACGGGGTGATTTAAAATCTAATGTCCTCAATTGGGTTTAGTAATCAACCGTTTCAGCATCGCCGCTTTTGTCGCTTTTGTCATTCAGTAGGAAACTCTTTGTCGCTTAAAAATACAAAGAGTTTCCTACTGAATGACAAAAGCGACAAAAGCGACAGAAAGCGACACAATACTGAGGGGTACTAATATTATCGTGACAATCATCAAAATAAACAAAATGAAACGTAGAGACGCATTAAAACATACAGCTTTGCTTTTCGGCTACGCGATAACCGCAGGCGCATTGACCGAAACCTTCATTTCTTGTAAAAATGAAACAAGAAACGTCACTTTGGCATGGAAACCAGAGTTTTTGACCACAAACCAAGCAAATACGCTGGCAGAAATGGCTGAAACCATATTGCCACGAACCACAACACCAGGCGCAAAAGACATTGGTGTACCACAATTTTTAGATAAAGTCTTGAAAAAAATGCTGTCTGAAGCCGAACAAAAAGACTTCGTGGCAGGACTTGATGAGTTGGAAGAAACGTGTAAAAAAACCAACGGTAAGTATTTCGACGAATGCTCAAAAGAACAACGAGAGGCTTTATTGTTGAAAATGGACAAGGAAGCCGCTAAGTTTCCACCGACGATGTGGGGCATCACT
>JAYTMI010000072.1:0-1571 GCA_043728625.1 Saprospiraceae bacterium
TCATGCGCCATGGTACTGAGGGGGCTGAAATTTTGTCTGAAATTCTGGATGCCATTTTTGCACCTATGGTGGCACGCGTTTATGCCAAAGGTGGCGAAATACCGCACTTTGCGGGCGATGCTTTTACCGCTATTTTCAAAGGTAATCAGACAGAAAAAGTAGCTGCCCTTGCCCACCAAATTCGGAATTCTTTCAAGGAGAATGCCGTCTTTGAAACTAAATTTGGTCATTTTGAAATGGATTTGCGCATCGGACTTTCGTTTGGCGAATTATCTTGGGGTATCATTGGAGACCAGCACAAAACCTTTTATTTCAGAGGAAACGCCATTGACCAAGCCGCAAGCGCACAACAAAAAGCAGCACCGCAGGAAGTGGTCATGGACGATGATTTTAGGAAAATGCTTTATATCACAGATCCTTTTATTGACACAGATTATACCCCTTCAAATGACCAATTAAGATTCACTAATGAAAAGACTTTAAAGGCCTTTTTGCCTCAATCGGTTGTTGAATTCAAGGGTAAAGGTGAATTTCGAGACGTTGTTTCCGTATTTATTTCATTCGACAATGTGTTTTCAAAAGCAGATTTAGAGGCTTATACAAGCATTGTTTTAACCCAATTTGACTCGTTCGGTGGCTACTTCAAAGAACTTGACTTTGGCGACAAAGGCAGTTTAATGGTCGGTTTTTGGGGCGCACCAACGGCATTTGAAAACAATCTGACACGTGCGCTCGAATGTATTTTAAGCATCAAAGATGCGTTGAGTCATTTGCAAGGGCATCATTTTTTCAAATTTCGGGCAGGTGTCACCTCTGGCGTTGCCTATGCGGGTATTGTCGGTGGCATCGAGCGTTGTCAATATGCCGTTGTCGGCAGCAGCGTCAATTTAGCCGCGCGGCTCGCTTTACAAGCCAATTGGGATGAAACCTTAGTTGATCAAAACGTTATTCAAGCCAAATCTTTTGAATTTCAAGACAAAGGCAACCTGCATTATAAAGGTTTTGCGGACAAAATTTCGACTTTCAAACTTATGAAAAAGAAAACGGAAGAACGTCCCATTTTTGTAGGCAAAATGGTCGGTCGTGATGCTGAATTACAAAAACTTATCGCATTGGCATCGGAGACTTTGACCCTTAAAACGGCTGGAATAGCTTATGTTTGGGGCGAACCAGGCATCGGAAAAAGCCGGTTGACTTATGAATTGAAATTTCACATAGATAATTTTTCAAAAGTTAAATGGGTTGTTTGCCAAAGCGACCAAATACTTCGGAAGCCTTTTAATCCTTTTATTTACTTTTTAAAAAACCATTTCCAACAATCTGTCGAGCAATCTCCTGCCAAAAATATAGCCGCTTTTGAGTTTGTATTCGAAAACCTCATCCGTAGCCTCCCTGAATCGGCTTATACTGAGGGGTCTGAATTGATAAGGACGCGCTCTATTTTAGCCACATTGGTCGGTCTGAATTATCCGGATTCGCTTTGGGAACAACTCGATGCTCGGGGGCGTTACGACAATACTTTTGCAGCAATCGAGAACCTTTTGCTTGCGCTGACACACGTTAGTCCGCTT
>JAYTMI010000073.1:0-4881 GCA_043728625.1 Saprospiraceae bacterium
AAATATGACATCCCTGCGGGTATCGTGGTTTTTTTAGTAGCAATGCCCCTATGTTTAGGCATTGCCTTAGCAAGTGGTGCACCGCTTTATAGTGGTATGATTGCGGGTATTGTCGGTGGCATTGTCATTGGCTTTTTGAGTGATTCACATTTAAGTGTCAGCGGACCTGCGGCAGGTCTTGCTGCCATTGTTTTGGTCCAAATCCAAACCTTGGGCAGCTTTCAAACCTTTTTATTAGCCGTTGTTATCGCAGGTATCTTGCAAATACTCTTAGGTTTGCTCAAAGCGGGAACGATTGCCAACTATTTCCCTTCTAACGTTATCAAAGGCATGTTAACGGCTATCGGCATCATTATCATTATGAAACAAATCCCACACGCACTCGGATATGATAAAGATACTGAGGGGGACTTGAGTTTCCAACAAGCCGATGGTGCGAATACTTTTTCAGAGATATGGCTGACTTTAACACAACACATTCATTGGGGTTCAACGCTCATTGCCCTCATCAGTTTAAGCATTTTGATATTGTGGGAACGCCCTTTTATGAGTCGTTTCAAGTTGATTCCAGGCGCATTAGTTGCCGTAGTTATCGCTGTTATTTTAAATCAAATATTCATATCATCAGGTTCAGGTTTGGCTATTCCACAAGCGGATTTGGTCAATGTACCTGTGGCAACAGATGTCAATTCTTTTCTTGGGCAGTTTACTTTCCCTGATTACAGCCAATTGAGCAATAAAGCGGTTTATATAGCTGCGTTAACTATTGCGACAGTTGCTTCTATCGAAACACTTTTATGTATCGAAGCGGTTGATAAACTCGACCCTCACCGCCGCGTGACAAATACGAATCGGGAGCTTTTCGCACAAGGCGTAGGCAATATCGCTTCGGGTTTGGTGGGAGGTTTGCCTGTTACGTCGGTCATTGTTCGCAGTTCTGCGAATGTAGCAGCCAATGCACAAACGAAAACTTCTACCATTGTACATGGTGTTTTGCTTCTTTCCTGTGCCGCTTTGATTCCTATGGTTATCAATATGATTCCCCTTTCTGCCTTAGCCGCCGTGTTGTTGATGGTTGGTTATAAGTTAGCAAAGCCATCGTTGTTCAAAAATATGTGGGCGGCTGGTAAATATCAATTTATGCCCTTCATCATCACAGTTGTCGCCATCGTTTTTACAGACCTTTTGATGGGTGTAACTATAGGTATGGTCGTCGCAACCTTTGCGATACTGAGGGGTAATATGAAAGCACCTTATTTTTTCCACAAAGACCAACACCATGAAGGCGATATGATTAAAATCGAGTTGACGCAAGAAGTGTCTTTCCTCAATAAAGCGAGCCTTAAATTGACGCTTGACCACTTGCCACACAACTCAAAAGTAATTATTGACGCATCTAAAACCATCTATATTGACTACGATGTCTTGGAATTGATTAAAGAATTTCAAGCCATCAATGCACCAGAACGCAATATCACTTTCGTTTTGACAGGTTTCAAAGAGTCTTATCGTGTACACAATTCCGACCAAGTTCATTCTGAGGAATTGGAAACCATTCTTTCCACAAACGAGGCTAAAGGCACTGCCAAAGACCTTTTGAGAGAATTGGTTGGCAAGTAACGCTCGCTAAGTTCTAAATTCGGGGCATGGCTTTTTTTTCGCCTCGCCCCCAATTTAAATTTTAATAAATGGTGAAAAATAAGTTTTCAAACTTATTTTTGCAAATCCGTTGAATATCAACGTTTTACAAAATCAATCTTTCATCATTTACAATTTATTCTTTTCCTACTCATGTTAAAATATTATTTCACGTTCCTATTAATTATTGGTTTACACACTTTTCCATTTGCTCAAAAAACAGACGTTGGCAACTGGTTTATGTATTTTGGCAATCAAAAAATCAACGATAAATGGTCGTTTTGGAATGAAGTCCAATACCGTAATTACAATTTTGCAGGTGATTTAGAGCAATTGCTTTTGCGTACAGCTATCGGTTACAATCTTTCAGAGAATAATAATACCGTCCATTTGGGTTACGGTTTTATTCGCTCCGAACCTTATATAACAGGTACGAATAACAAAAAAGTGGTGAATGAACACCGTATTTATCAGCAGTTTATGACACGGCAGCAGTTTGGTCGTATTTTTTTGACGCACCGTTATCGTTTCGAGCAACGCTTTGTCGAAGATGTTTTTAAGTTAAGATTGCGCTATTTTTTATCAGCTCAAATACCGTTGAACAATGCGAGTATGGTCAAAAACACCTTTTATTTATCGGCTTACAATGAATTATTTGCTCATTTGAAATCACCTATTTTTGATAGAAACCGTTTGTATGGCGGCATAGGTTATGTTATAAACCCCGCTTTGCGTCTTGAAACAGGCTTTTTGCACCAATTTTATGAAAGTTCAAACCGACCCCAATTTCAGTTTTTATTGTTTAATAATTATCCATTTCCTAACAAAAAAAAGTAAAATCACATCGTATGCGCACATTAAACAAAGAATTACAAGACCAAATCACGCCACAATCGGCGTTAGAGATTTTGAAAGACGGCAACCACCGCTTCATCAACAACCTTCGGGCAAACCGCAATTTGTTGCAACAAGTGAACGATACCAAAGAAGGGCAACACCCGTTTGCCGTCATTTTGAGCTGCATTGACAGCCGTACTTCTGCCGAATTGATTTTCGATCAAGGGCTTGGCGATGTTTTCAGCGTCCGTATTGCTGGCAATATTTTGAATGCGGACATTCTCGGATCAATGGAGTTTGCTTGCAAAGTCGTCGGTGTTAAAATCATCGTGGTTTTAGGACATACCAAATGTGGTGCTATCAAAGGCGCAGTTAACAACGTGAAGTTGGGCAATTTGACGCATTTGTTAGATAAAGTACAGCCCGCAGTCGCTGCGACGACAAAAACCTGTGCACACATGAATTTGAGCGAAGGCGACTTCACTGATGCCGTTGCCTCCACAAATGTGCGGCTTGTGGCTGATCAAATTACGGAAAACAGCCCGATTTTGAAGGAAATGCTACTTGCAGGAGACATCGGCATCGTGTGTAGTATGTACAATGTCGAATCGGGTGTCGTTGAATTTTATGATGACGCAGTGACGATGTTTGAACACGTCAAAGGACTTGAATACGCTTGATAAAATTGACAATAGGGCATTATATTCAAACAAATAAACAAAAACAAATCATTGTCCGCATATAGAAGTCGTTTTAAAACAGCCGCTAAATGCAAAAGTGCCCCCCTCAGTATAAATTAAGGTTTAAAGCGTTGAAAAGGTTTTTAGATAGGAATCTATGTTTTTTGAAAAAGAAACAGGGAATCCCATCTAAAAACCTTTTTTTTGTTGCAGAAATTGAGATTTTCCAAAATATGGGATTTCAGAAGTTTACATTCAATTAAAAACAATAAAAAATGCCATTAGATATGTGTATGTGTTCGGGCGGCAATTGCCCACAAAAAGACACGTGTTTGCGCTTTACAGGAGCGATTTATGGAAAACAAGACTTTTTCGGCGTACCACCCTACTCTCCCATCACACAAGAATGTGTGTTTTATATTGATGAAACACCTAAGGAAGATGCGATACGCAAACAAGCCAAAAAACTGTGGCAACACGATGGCTGTCCCGAAGGAAAAGAATCGGAATATTGGCAACGGGCGGAAACGTATTTGTTGGAGTTGAGGCGGAATAAGGGGTGAATTTACCCCCTTCGTATAAAGCCATATTTCGTGAGAAATCAAGGAAAAACTCAAAAAACATAAGTCAAAACGTCTATTATACCCATATTTTCCAAACCTTTCCTTATTTTACCCAAAAATTTAAAACAATGAATTTAAACCATTTCACACTTTCCATAACCAACAAAGTCGCTCATTTAGCGATTAACCGACCTGAAAAAGCCAATTCCTTGCATCAAGAAACATGGCTTGAACTGAAAGAAGCCTTATTGTTTTGCGACAAAACACCTGACGTGCGCTGCATCGTTTTGAGTGGCAATGGCGATAAAATATTCAGTGCAGGCATTGATTTGAATATGTTGATGTCCACAAACGACCTTGTGCAAGACGATTGTGAAGGACGCAAAAGAGAGAAGTTTAGAAGCTTTTTGCTTGATTTTCAAGATATTTTGACCACTTCTGAAAAAATATCGAAACCGATTCTGTCGGCAATTCATGGCGGCTGCATCGGTGGCGCATTAGACATTGTTTGTGCTACCGATATGCGCTACTGCACCGCAGATGCCTATTTTGTGATTAAAGAAATAGACTTGGGCATGGTCGCCGATTTAGGCACTTTGCAACGGTTGCCCAAACTCATTTCTGATGGTTTGACCAGAGAATTGGCTTATACAGGCAGGAAGATGCTGGCAAAGGAAGCATTAGACAGTGGTTTGGTCAATCGCGTTTTTGACAACAAAGAGCAGATGTTGGCAGAGGTGACAAACATCGCTGAAACCATCGCCACAAAATCGCCCCTTTCAATTCGAGGTACTAAACGCAATATTATCTTTGCAAGAGACCATTCTGTTGTAGAAAGTTTGGAGTACATGGCAAATTGGAATGCTGCTATGTTTTATTCCAATGACTTGATGGAAGCGTTTAAAGCGAGTATGACAAAGGGGAAACCCGAATTTAAGGATTGATTTTTTTGACCACAGATGACACGGATTCGAGTGGTTTTCGCTGATTTCTTTTGTTTGAAATCAAGCGTTGTACCCCCTCAGTAAAAATGCCTATTTTTATCTTTCATCAATAACCTATTTACCAATCATAAATCAATTTTAATGAAAAAACTAAGACTCATCACTCTCCTTCTTTTTTGTCAATCGCTAAATTATATCAGCGCACAAGTCATCACACCT
>JAYTMI010000074.1:0-2652 GCA_043728625.1 Saprospiraceae bacterium
GACATTTTGGTCTTAGATGAAGCCGATAAAATGTTGAATATGGGTTTTAAACACGAAATGGAGCGTGTTTTTGAGTCGCTGCCAGCTAAAAGGCAAAACCTATTGTTTTCAGCAACACTCGGTAAAGACGTGCATACCGTAACCGAAATGCTGTTGTACAATCCTATCAAAATAGAAATTGCACAAGAAGTTGAAAATTTAGATTCGATAAAACAAACCGCTTTTTATGTGACCGAAGAGCGAAAAGGACCCTTACTGCGCTATTTGATTAAAGAACATGAAATGAAACAAGTCCTTGTTTTTACGTCCTCGATTGACAAAGCGGATAAGGTTGTTCATAAATTGAAACAAAATGGCATTAAAGCACTTGCGTTACACGGTGAAAAAAGTCAAGGCGCGCGAACAGATGCTTTGCGTTACTTAAAATCGGGCGAAATCAACGTCGTTGTTGCCACCGATTTAGCGTCTCGCGGCATTGATATTCCTTTTTTACCCATTGTGATAAATTATGAATTGCCTCGTTCACCTAAAGATTTTATCCACCGCATCGGGCGGACGGGTAGGGCAGGGGCAGATGGGGAAGCCTTGACTTTTGTTACAGCGCAGGATGAACAACATTTCAAAGTCATTCAAAAGAAAATGGAGAAACGGGTGGAAATGGTTGATAGTCAAGACTTTAACTTACATGGATTTTAAGTCACCATACTGAGGGGATAGTATGCCTTTGTATTTTCAATATTGATAATTGTCTTTATGTCTTTATATAATCATCATTTTTTACGTGCCAAATCCAACCGATGCACAGGCTGATAGACCAACGGAATGTCTTCAATAACCACATCACTTTTGTCCAAACCAAAGGCTTTTTCGTCTGATTGACCTAACTGTTTGAGGAAAAAATAGCCATTCAACAAAATGCCATCACGTAGGGCAAATTCATTCTCCACAGAAAGGAATTTTTCAATCACCACAAATTTAAAATCAGGTAAAACACCTGTGACGAGAAACCATTGCGGCATGATTTCATAGAATGGGTTACGCCCTTCGAGGGTGAGTTTTCCTTGTTGCAATACCCAAGATGCTTGTCCGATATAATTGACCATTAATGCCGTTTTGACAAATATCCAAGTGATACGAATATTCTTTCTGCCGCAATGACCCAAGTCGGAATACAGGGCTTCTGCACCTGTTGTGCATAAAAATACAGCCCCTAACAACCAAAAACCATGTGGATATTGGGTTAAAAACGTATAAGCATAATAAGGACTAATGGCTTTTAAAATATGTGGTGTATGAAAAATTTGATTTATACCTAATATAAAAAGCATTGAAAACCAAATGACCATGATAGGTCCGAAAGCCCCGCCTACTTTTTGAGTGCCAAATCTTTGAAAGAAAAACAGCAAGGACAAAATAGCTATGACGATAGGAACGGTCGGTAAATGGGGGATGACTTCCTCCAAACCTTCGACTGCCGAAGCAACAGAAATGGGTGGTGTTATGATGCCATCTGCCAATAGGGTTGTAGCGCCCAAAATGGTCGGAATGACCAATTTCCCTTTACCGAAGCGTTTGACCAAAGCATAGAGAGAAAAAATGCCGCTTGTAACACTTTATATCCGTTTGATTGTAGTGCGATATTCAATAATTTGCGGATAGCTGCCTCGTCGTCAATGATTAATATGCTCTCTTTATCCATGATGTATCGTTTGCGGCAGAATGGGTGTTTGTAGTTCTATGACGAATAAAGCACCGTTTTCTAAATTATTTAAGACCTTAATCGAGCCGCCTTGTGCTTCCACAAAACCTTTGGCGATGAATAAACCCAAGCCTGTTCCACCTGTTTTTTTATTGTCTAAGCGGTAAAATTTGCTGAAAACAGCCTCGATTTCATCTTTTGGTATGCCATTTCCATTGTCAGAAACTTCAATTTTCAAGGTATAGGTTTTGGTTTTTTCCCTTGACTCGGCTTGTTTTTCTGAATAGAAATCAACGCTACCTTCCTCTTTTATCAAATAGGCTTTGATGATAATCAACGATTGTTCGGGCGTATAATTAACGGCATTGTTGATGAGATTAGTTAATACTTGCTCCATCAAACCGAAGTCTAATTTGACCAAAGGCAGGTTGTCGGCAATTTCTATACGTGTTTTATGGTCGGCTAATTTTTTTTCGAGTTTATTTAATGTGTTGTAAATCAATTCATTAACATCACACCATTCGAAATTAGGTTTAATAAAACCCGACTCTAAACGCGAAGTATTGAGCAGGTTTTCAAGTTGAATGTTCAAACGCAAAGCAGCGTTTGAAATCTTGGATGTTAACTCTTGTTTGTCTTGTTTCGA
Organism: Saprospiraceae bacterium; assembly: GCA_043728625.1. Lineage (GTDB taxonomy): Bacteria > Bacteroidota > Bacteroidia > Chitinophagales > Saprospiraceae > JAAFJT01. The sequence continues at coordinate 2,346 of JAYTMI010000074.1, forward strand.
TAGTTTATCCTCATTTTCTTGTAAGACATCGGTTGCCCCCAAAATGGTTGAAATGGGCGTTCTCAACTCATGCGACAGCGAATCGAATAGGGTGTTGTAAAGTTTAATAGACGTTTCTCGTTCTTCTTTTTGCCGTGTAATATGCTCAAATTGACGTAGTTTATAGTTGAAAATGCCATTGAGTAAAGCCACAACAAAATACATGATTAAGAGTAAAACATCTTCTTGACTGCTAATTATGAGGGTAAATTGAGGAGGAATGAAGAAAAAATCCCAAATCAAAGCACTCAAAATGGCTGCCACTAAT
>JAYTMI010000075.1:0-2499 GCA_043728625.1 Saprospiraceae bacterium
CACGAAAATGACTTTTGCATAATACTCGGTCATCTGTTTTGTTTGCGAATCTATAACTCTTACGCCCGTTGCTTTTTGCTTTTTTTCATCATAAATAATAGAATGCACCACTGAATTAGGGCGCATTGTCATCTTTTTAGTCTTCGCTGCTGCGGGAAGCGTTGACGATTGACTGCTAAAATATGCCCCGAACGGACAGCCCCGATAGCATAAATTGCGGTTTTGGCATTGCCCACGACCCATTGCCAATTGCTCAGGTGTGGGTTGAGTGAGGTGAGCGCATCGCCCGACTATCATTTGACGGTCGGTATAATTTTTAGCAATACTGGATTGCAAATGTTTTTCAACTGAATTTAACTGCATCGGTGGCTGAAATTCGCCATCGGGCAGTTGCGGAATACCATCTTTATTGCCTGAAATACCTGCATGTTTCTCTACGTAACTGTACCATTTTTCAATGTCTTTATAGCGGATGGGCCAATCTACAGCGTACCCATCTCGAGCAGGACCTTCAAAATCGAAATCACTCCAACGTTGTGTCTGACGCGCCCAAAGCAAGGACTTTCCACCGACTTGATAGCCCCGAATCCAATCAAAGGGCTTCTCTTGCACATAAGGATGCTCTTTGTCTTTAACAAAAAGGTCTTTTGTAGCTTCATCAAAAGCATAACACTTCGATAAAATGGGGTTTTCCTTCGTGATACTGAGGGGTAGGCGGTTATGATGCTCCAATTCCCAAGGGTTCAAAGTAGCGGTGGGATAGCCTGTTTTATGAGGCACATCTCTACCCCGCTCTAAAACAAGCGTTTTTAAGCCTTTTTCGCATAGTTCTTTAGCAGCCCAGCCACCGCTAATGCCTGAACCGACGACAATGGCATCGAAAGTATTTTTCTTAACAGATTCTATATTTAAGTTCATAATCTCAAGGTTTTCACAGAGATATTTTCAAGTAATCAAAAAAAATATGAAGTATTGATGTACACTGTCTTTTTTAAAATGTTTTTAAAAACGAGGTTATACATGAATACTTCATATTTTGAAAGTTGATTTTAAAACGGTTTGGATTATTTCACCAAGGTTTTTACCCAAGCTTGAATTTTGCCCAAATCAGCTTTCGGCACATTCGGAAGCGGAGCCATTGCCACGTAGCCGGGCCAATTCGTCGGAACGGGCTTTGCCACGAGTGCCGTAAATTTCTTGGCATCGTATTTTTTAGCAGCCACATCAGTCCATGATGGACCCACTATTTTCTTAGTTGGGTGATGGCAAGTATAGCAAGTATGTTTTTGTAAAAGAGCCGTTACATCAGCTGGAACAACAGGTGTTTGTGCTTGGGTAGAGAAACCGAATGCCAAAATAGCAGCACTTAAAATTAATTTTTTCATTATTAGATAAAGAATAAGTTTTAAATTAATAAAAAATTGAATATTCCCTTCCGAAGGAATGCCCTTGGCAAAGGGGATTCCTTCTGCCAAAGGCATTCCTTTCGGAAGGAACAACATATTAGCCCCAAAATTACGATGAATACTGAGGGGTCATTCTTAACAAAAAGTTAAAAAATAAATTGAAAAGGTTAAACTTAATTTTATTATGTCGCCCAAGCTTTATCGCCTTTTTTATATGGCAATACGCCGTCATATCTGCCAGGAACGGGTTCGTATCTCAAAGCTTGAGTGCAGCCAATTTCGGATGTGAAATAACCAGTCACCGTCAATTCTTTAGCAATGAAAAAGAATGGCTGTGCTTGAGGCAATGTGCTGGATACTGCACCCGATTGTTGTTGCTTTTTGAGATTGGCGCGTTCTTCAATCGCTTGTGTTTCAGCAGTCTTTACCAACACAATACGCTGTTCAGCGGTGACATCGGCGAAAGATTTGCCGAATTGCGTATTGGCGGCAGCATCTAATTTATCTAAACCTGCCATAAAAGCATCGCTCACTTTCTTTTCGTAGCAATCAGCGAGCATTTTTTTGACAAAATCAGCGACTCCTGCGGCTTTTGCGCCAGGTGTATCAGTGGTCGGGATGATTGTTTCGCATAGCTCAGCAAGGGTTTGGTCTTGCGTGAGTGATATGCGGAAAGCCTTATTAGTAATCGTTGGGCTTGTCCATGCCTTCAAAATATCGGGCATCATAATCGAACCACCTACTAATAATGCTGCGCGTTTAATAGCTTCTCTTCTATCCATTTTGTGATTGTGATATTATAGTGATATTGTGATATTATTTCTAATCCCTCAGTTAACGGAATATTCTACAGTTACAGTATTTTACGTAAGTTTTTATAGCAAACAGCCACATCTTCAACGGAGGTTTTGACATAATCCTCTAACTCAACAATCCACATTTTCAAGCCTGCCAATTTCTGATTGGCAATGATTTCTTTAAAATTAACAACGCCATCGCCAATAATGCATGAGCCATCTTTTGATTGAGACGCTAAATCTTTCATGTGCGCCAAATGGAAACGACCTGGGTATAATTTGAACCAATCCACTGG
>JAYTMI010000076.1:0-5928 GCA_043728625.1 Saprospiraceae bacterium
GCGAAGGTTCGAACCTTCGCAACGTTTTCCCGATTATTTCAACTCAACTACTTAGCTAACACGTTGAAAAAATAAGAACGGAAACAAACCATTAACAAAACTTTATCGTAGATAAGTGCATTATAATATTAGAAATGAGCAACCAGAACGCAGCCATACTCCTTTTTAGCCGAACTGCAACCGCCGAAGCTGCTGCCAAGCCCCTCGCTATGGGCAAACGTTCTGCTGAATCGGTGGCTTCTGTAATGGTCAATCATGTTAAAAAACTAACTGCTAAAACCCATTTACCCGTCCTCTTTTTTTCTGAAAAACAACAACGTGGAACAACTTTCGGAGAACGTTTCGCCAATGCTTTCGAAGACGTTTTTGCTTTAGGTTTTGAAAGTGTCATTGCAATTGGCAACGACTGTTTGATTTTAGAACCAAACGATATTTTAAAAGCCAACAAAGCCCTTCAAACGACCCCCTCAGTATTGGGTGCTACAACCGATGGTGGCGTGTATATTATTGGTTTTCAAAAGTTTGCATTTCAAAAAAACAATTTTCAAAACATCCATTGGCAAACCCGTTTTGTATTCGATGAGTTAATACAATTCATTGAAAATCAAAATTTTAATACTTTTTTCCTTTCTAAAAAATCAGATATTGACTGCGTTTCAGATTGGAAACAGGCGTTAAAATTGGTCCCTGTTTCACTGAAAAAAATATTCGATCAACTTCTATATTTCCTTTTGCCTATTTCTTTGGCGGGGACTATCTTACCCATCAATTCCGCTTTTTTGACTGCCGCAATTACCTTGCGTGCGCCGCCTCGTATTCATTAAAAACTAAAAGTAAAAACTGAAAATGTTTAGCGTAGTACATTTTCAATAGATTGTTAGTCACACGAAACGGCTGATAATCAACGACTTGTGGTTGTTGAAACCGCTTGTTGCTTGATTTTTTTGTTTTTAGCACCGCCTCCTGACTGTATCGGGATGCTCCATTAGTATCTACGTCATTAAACATAATTTTTAAACAATAATTTTAAAAAAATGCCTAACACTTCTTATCTCGACGCAACAACTGACCTCTACCGCGATGCCGCTTTAACACCTAATGTTGGCTTATGCTGCACAACCACACCCGTTTGGCAATTGCCAGACTTGGATATGCCCAAACGTATGCAACAAATGAACTATGGCTGTGGCTCAACAGTCAATGCACGTGACCTTGTAAACAGTCCAAAAGTGCTATACGTCGGTGTCGGAGGTGGTATGGAATTGCTACAATTCGCTTATTTTTCTCGTGAAAAAAACGCCATTATCGGGGTTGATATGGTTCAAGAAATGCTTGATGCCAGTGCTGAAAATTTCAAAGAAGCCGAAAGACTGAATCCGTGGTTTAAGTCCGATTTCGTTTCGCTGCGCAAAGGCGATGCGCTGAATTTGCCTGTTGAAGATGCATCTATTGACGTAGCTGCGCAAAATTGCTTGTTCAATATCTTCAAAATGGACGATTTGCGCAAGGCTTTGGCTGAAATGTACCGTGTTTTGAAACCACACGGCAGACTCGTGATGTCTGACCCAACGAGCGAAACCCGTATGCCCGATTCACTCGTCAACGATGACCGTTTGCGTGCCGAATGTCTAAGCGGTGCGATTCCGTTGAAAGATTATATCAAAATGATTACAGATGTGGGTTTTGGAACGGTTGAAATTCGGGCAAAACGTCCGTACCGTCTTTTGTCGTCGAATCACTACAATACTGACCGTCTGATTTACATCGAATCCGTTGAAGTGTGTGCGATTAAAGACCCGATGCCAGCTGATGGACCTTGTGTTTTTACAGGCAAAACAGCCATTTTCTTTGGCAAAGACGAGTATTTCGATGATAAAAAAGGACATACGTTGATGCAAAATATGCCTTTGGTAGTGTGCGACAAAACGGCTGCGGCATTGGGCAGTATCGGTCGTGACGATATTTTTATATCTGAATCCACTTATTTCTATGACGGCGGCGGCTGTTGTTAAAAGCAAGTCAATTACAATCCAATTTAAATTCACTTTGACATGCTGATAACAATCTTGGTTTTAGCCGTTCTTTTTTTGGCATATTCAAACGGTGCGAACGATAATTTTAAAGGTGTTGCAACCCTTTATGGCAGTGGTCAAATGACCTATAAAAAGGCTATTACATGGGCAACTATTGCCCAAGTTGCGGGGTCAGTGGCTTCTGTTTTTTGGGCAGCTACCTTAGTTAAAAATTTTTCGGGCAAAGGTTTGATACCTGATACCTTTTTGGCACAACCGACTTTTGCTATTGCCGGAGCCGTTGGCGCAGCCGAAACTGTTATGTTGGCGACTCGTATAGGTATGCCGATTTCAACGACGCATGGGCTTGTTGGCGCACTTGTCGGAGCGGGTTTTGTAGCTGCGGGCAGTGATTTGAATGTTTCAAAATTAGGGGCAACTTTTGTTGTCCCCCTTTTAGCAAGTCCGTTATTGTCAGCTTTTTTAAGTTTTGTCCTTTATTTTTTATCTAAAAAAGTAGTAAAAACAGAGAAAACAGACAATCCAATGCTGAATTATGCCCATCAATTGAGTGCAGGAGTCGTTTGTTTTGCGCGAGGTCTGAACGATACACCTAAAATAGTGGGTCTTTTGATTATCGTGCAAAGCCTTGACATACAGTACGGATTGATAATGGTGGCGACAGCTATGGCAATTGGTGGCTGGTTCAATGCTCAAAAAATAGCAGAAACGATGTCCAAAAAAAATTACTCCCCTCAGTAATGAGCAGGGTTTTGCGGCTAATTTGGTCACAGGGATTTTGGTATCAACGGCGAGTTATTCAGGCTTACCTGTTTCTACAACGCACGTTTCCGTCGGTTCTCTCATAGGCATTGGCTTAGTGAATGGTAAAGCAGATTATTCCCAAATCAGCAAAATTCTGTTGTCATGGGTCTTGACTTTGCCGATTGCAGCCGCTTTAAGTGCTTTAATTTTTAAAATTTTGTAAAACAAAATAATTCAATTTCACATGAAAAAACTCTTATTCTTCTATATTTTATGCTTTTTTTCATTAAAACAAATAACGGCTCAAATAACAGGTGCTTCTTATGTTGGGCAAGTTGTGAATGAAAAAAAAGAAAGCGTCGTTGGTGCATCTGTTTATTTACAGCATGTGCCAACAGCCACTCTGTACGCTATTGTCACAGATGAAAATGGCTATTTCAACTTTCCTGATGTCAAATCGGGCGGTCCATATACTTTCAAAATATCGTCTATTGGGTTTGAAAGTTTTGAAAAATCGGACATTTACTTAGCGTTAGGTTCTAAAACAACAGAAAATATCATCATTAAGGAGCAAGCAACGGTGCTCAATGAAGTCATTGTCAAATACAATAAAAGCAATGACAAAAAGGGTACAGGCAGTAATTTTGCAAAAACGACGATTGATAAATTGCCCACTTTGAGCAATTCGATTCAGGATTTTACACGCCTTTCTTCGCAAGCAAACGGCAACAGTTTTTCGGGTACGAACTATCGCTACAACAATTTATCCATAGACGGTGCAGCCAATAACGATGCTTTTGGCTTCGTTGAGCCTGCCGTTGGTGCGGGTGGCTCGCAGGCTTCTGGCACACCAGGGTCATTGGCAGGAGCGCAACCGATTAGTTTAGATGCGATTCAAGAATTGCAAGTCTCTGTTGCGCCGTTTGATGTGACTTTGGGCAATTTTACGGGCGGCTCTATCAATGCTGTCACCCGTTCAGGTACGAATAAAACGAGTGGTTCGGTCTATGGTTTTATGAAAAATCAAGCCATTACGGGGCGTTCTGCTGATGCAAATCGCACTAAAATTGATAATTTTTCGGACTACCTCACAGGCGCAAGCGTGGGCGGTGCTTTGGTGAAAGACAAACTGTTTTATTTTACCAATCTCGAAATCAATCGGCGTACAGAACCGGCTCTTTTTGCGGCGGGTACTGAGGGGTCGGCTTTTAAATTGGAAGATATCAAACGAATTGCGGACACCGTTCAAAACAGATATGGCTACGATATTGGCAGCTATGGCGCATTGCCTTTGGGTACGGAAAGTCTGAAATTTTTTGCTCGCTTGGATTGGAACGCTTCGCCGCGTGACCAAATTTCGATTCGGCACAATTTGGTGGACGCACAAGCAGACCATTTGACCCGTTCAGCAAACGTCTTTAACTTCGGTTCGCAAGGTTTTACGCATTTTAGTACCACCAATTCCACTGTTTTTGAATGGAAAAGGTGTATTTCAAGTCGTTTGTTCAACAAAATCATCGTCAGTCATTCATTTATTGACGAACATCGCCAAACATTGGACAAAGAGTTTCCGCACATCGAAATCACGTATGGCACAGCTGGGACAATTTTTGCAGGTCAATATCGTGAAGCCGCTATTTTCAGAACACGCCAACGGACGTTCGAATTTACGGATAATTTGAGTTATTTTTATAAAAAACACCATTTTACGCTGGGTACGCACAACGAATATTATGGCATCAATTACCACTTCGTCACGCCGTGGACGGGGCGTTGGGCATACAGTTCAATGGACAATTTTTTTGCCAATAAGCCCACTCGGATTCGCCGAACATTCAATTTGACGGATAATTCTTATGGCAATAATTACAATAATCCATCGGCTGATTACAGCGTTTTGTTGAGTTCTGTCTATGCCCAAGACGATATTTCGTTGTTCAATAATAAATTGAGTTTGACCTATGGTTTGCGCTTAGATGGGTCTATTTTTCCAACAAAACCCGTTGCAAATGCCGATATTACCAACACGCCCGAGTTTTCAGGCTTCAAAGAACAGCTTAAAAACAAGTATGCCTTAGCTCCTCGTTTGGGTTTTAACTACAAAATTGACCCCGAAAACCGTTTTATACTGAGGGGGGGTAGTGGCATTTTTGTTGGTCGTATGCCGTTTGCTTGGTTCACCTATCCGTTTTTGTACGACGGCAATCACTATGGGAATGTGGATTATCGTCCTGCGGGCAAAGTTGTTCCGCTATTGTCAACAGTGAGTGAATTGACGGCTCTTCAAGGCAATTTCCAACGTGAAGTCAATTTGCTCGACCCAAATTTGAGGTTGCCGCAAGTGTGGCGCAACAATTTGGGTATTGATGCCAATTTGGGTAAAGGCTGGTCGGTCAGTGTCGAAGGTGTTTTTACTAAAACACTTCAAGATACAAAGTTTGAAACACGCAATTTGAAGCAAACTTCAGTACCCCTCAGTACATGGGACAATCGCCCTTATTTTTCGGGTGAAAAAGTCAACCCAAACTTCACAAGTGTGTTTGTCGTCACCAATACATCGCAAGGATACCGCTACAATATTGCTTCAAGTATCCGCAAAACAAGTGAAAATTGGTCAACTTCGGTCAGTTATACTTATGGTCAGTCGAAAGACCTTGCCAACGGTGTGCGGGTGTCGCCACAAGCGAATTGGGAATGGAATCAGACGCTTAACCCGAATAATCCGAGTTTGAGTTACTCTAATTTTGATATTCGTCACCGCATCATTGGCTCAACTTCTTGGAATTTTAAGATAAAAGAAAACTTGCCGACGACGATTTCGATGGTCTATATTGCCGCTTCGGGCGTGCCTTTCAGCTATATTTATTCAGGCGATGCCAACAGAGACGGTTCGCCAACAAATGATTTGATATATGTCCCACGCAATTTTGACGAAAGCGGCTTGGTGGACGTTAAAAATACGGCAGGTCAAGTCACTTTGGCAGCGACAACACAATGGGATAATTTGAATAATTATATCGAAAAAGACAATTATTTGAAATCAAGGAGAGGCAATTACGTCGAAAGAAACGGTGGTCGTAGTCCTTGGAATCAACAGTTGGATATGCGGATTATGCAGCAATTTGTCTTCAAAAATCAACAACGCATACAG
>JAYTMI010000077.1:0-3466 GCA_043728625.1 Saprospiraceae bacterium
AATGATGAAGTATGAATGATGAAGTATGAATGATGAAGTAAGAATGATGATACTGAGGGGGGTACAGTTTTCTATTTCTGCTTGAGTCAAGCCTGTATATTTCATTATTCGGTGAGGATAGGATACCGAAATTGTCTTTAAAATCATTTTTAGGACGGAAAAATACTTTATGCGTATGTCATATAAAAAGATTATTTTTGTGGTGTTTTTTCGATAAACTTAATTATTGCTGATGACCACACAGATGTCCGCTACTCAACCTCTAAATGAAGTCCATCTCATGCTTCTTCGGTTGTTTAGCCGTCCGATGCCCGACTACGATGTAGAAGCTATCCGAGAGATGCTTTTGACGTATTATGAAGCGGCATTGCAGAAAGAAGTTGAGCGCGTTATTGACCAAAAGGGGATTACAAGGGCTGATTTTGACCTTGTATTGAACCAACAAGAACGGACTAAATGAAAGCAGTTATTGATACCAACTGCCTTATTGCTTCTATTCCAACTAATAATCCAGAGTATTGGCTTTACTTAGCCTTTCGCCGCAAAGCATTCGATTGGTGTATTAGTAATGAGATTATGCTCGAATATGAAGAGATAATCTCTAATTTCTATTCTCCACATACGGCTGATTTGGTTACCAATGATCATCATTTTGATATCTTGAAGAAAGTACCTTTTCCCATTGTCGAAGTTGTATCGTTGACTAAATTTCAAGAAATCATGGGCTACTGACGATGGAAGAAATCGCAGAAGATTTTGTGACAACGGTTGATTTAACGGTGTTTTTAACCTTTCCATGCGTTATTTTTTACAAAAGTAAAGTCTTTTTGCTTAAAATTTGTATTTTTGTCTAACCCAAAATCCCCTAATTGAATTATTATTCTTAACATTAAAATAAGAAAACTATGTTAGGCAGCTTAGACAATGAAGTTATTTTCAAAAAAGCTTTTACCGACAAGTTTGTCTTTGAGCATTTTGTCAAGGACATATTGGGTCTCGACGTAGAAGTAGGTGTTATAGAAACAGAAAAGAAATTTACCCCACCTATCGGCTATGTTGATTTTAAATTAGACATATTTGCAGAAACACTCGATGAGCGTTTTGCGATAGAGCTTCAACGCGCTCAATATGATTATAATTTTGACCGTTTTATGCACTATTTGCAGATGTTAGTAGCAGAGCAGCAAAAAAATGCCAACAAGTATAAAGTTGGTCAAACGGTCTATATGATTGTCGTGATGACTTTACCTTACAAATTCAACGATTTAACAGGAGAAGCCGTTAAAGAAGAGGTTATTGTCACCAAATTTTGTTCAAAGAACTTACAAGGCAAAGATATTCCTATTTATGGGCATCAAATGGTCTGTTTGAATCCAAATCACCCTGAAACGGATACACCCATACAAATTAGAGACTGGTTAGATTTGTTTTATCAGTCCATTCATAGCCCAGAAAGACCGAATATCAATTTGAACAATGCAGGAGTCAAACGGGCAGCTGATTTGATAGATTTTCACAAACTCAATCCAGAAGAATTGATGGAAGCTAAAAATAAGGAACAAGGAGAGGTGGTGAAAAGTATATATAGAGAAGAAGGCAAATTAGAAGGCAAATTAGAAGGCAAATTAGAAGGCAAATTAGAGGCACAAAAAGAGATGGTACTTAAAGGAATAGCAAGGGGTTTAGATAATAGCATAATAGCCGACCTTTCTGGCTTAACGGAGATTGAGGTAGAAGAACTGCGTAAATAATAATGGTTTTTTACCTACAAATTTAGAATATTTTATTGTATTGAACATGAAAATCCTCAACATAGTAGGCGCACGCCCCAACTTCATGAAAGTCGCCCCATTACACCGCGCTTTCCAAAACCATACAAACATCGAGTCGAAAATCGTTCACACAGGGCAGCATTTTGATGCCAAAATGAGCGATGTCTTGGTGCATCAGTTCGCCAATGGATTCTCAATGATTTAGAACCAACGATTGATAAATATTTATCACAAAAATCTATCGAAAAAAGAGACTTATTCGATTACACCCAAGTACAGAAACTGATAACAGACAATAAAAACGGAGAGATTGATGCCTCGTACCCTATTTGGTCATTATTAGCCATCGAGTCTTGGTGCAGACAGTTTGTGGATTAATGATTTAATGGTGAATGGTGAATGGTGAATATACTGTGGGGTACTGTTTTTCTATTTCTGCTTGAGTCAAACCTGTATATTTCATTGTTCGGTGGATTCATTCTTTGGTTTCATATAAACCCAACAAATACTTTTTACAATTTTTAATGCGCATCACTTTGACTCGTGAAAAGCCTGAATTTATCAAGATTTGCACTTTCAAGGGATTTGTTGCGTGATGAACTTTGAAGCGAGCAAACAGAAGTGGATATTTACAAAACCTCTTCCGCCCACCCGTCTAATTCGCGGTTTTGGACATTGAAATTGATGCCAATACCGATTTTAGAGCGGCTATCGGCAGCATAACCATTGGCGTATTTTTTAGTTTTTTTTAGTTTCAAAGCGGTTTCACCATCGCTGTTGATTTTGAACTCTAAAAAGTAAATATGGGTCGGTGTTTGCACCACAGAATCGGCACGTCCGATGGTTGTATGCACTTCGCTTTGGACGTAAACCCCCAAATATTTGAACAAAATATAAATCAAACCATGATAAAAACCTTCGACTTGTTGGACAGTTTGGTGCATATAAACATCGTAAGTCAATTGCCTAAATAGGGTCGTTAAAATCGTTTTCACTTTTTCCAAATCATTGTTCATAAAGGCGCGGTTCAAATCCCGAACAGTGATGCCGCCGCCACTTCGTGGCTTACCCATATTGCTGATAAGCAATTCGTACATAGCATCTTTGACTTCTTGATTTGGATATGACAAAACCAATTCACCTTTGCCTTTTTTCTCTTTTATGGTTAAATAACCACTTTGAAACATTAAAGAGGTGATTTCAAGGTTATCCAAACTGTATTCATTCAAAAAAGTTAAATTTACTTCGATGTCTTCAACTTGATAGTAGTTTTGTTGCAGCATCTTCTCAATCAAAAAAGTAGGCGTACCTGTTTCAAACCAAAAGCTTTGAAAATCTCGATTGAAAAAAAAGAGTAAAATATCAAAAGGATTGTACATCCGCGTCTTTCCATCCCAACTGTAACCGTTGTACCAAAGGCGCATTTTTTCTAACAGTTCTGCCCGATTGTATTCTGTTAACGCCTCTAAGGTGTATTGAATATAGTCCTCAAAATAATGTTCAACTTCCTCTTTTGTATAACCTGTGATGGCAGCAAAATCGGGACTGACAGTTAAATCCGTTAAGTTATTGAGTTTAGAAAATAAAGATACTTTCGTAAATTTTGAAACGCCTGTAATGAACAGTAACCGAATAAAACCATCACAATCTTTCAAACCAGCATAAAAATTAGCGAGTATTTCTTGATTGGTTTT
>JAYTMI010000078.1:0-2015 GCA_043728625.1 Saprospiraceae bacterium
TATTCAACCAACTGAAATCAGCGGAAAAATCTTGCTCGCGCCCTCGACGATTACGCGCATGATTGAAAAATTGGAGAAGCGCAACATCGTCACCCGTGCTCAAGAAGGTAAGTACACTTTCGTTGCACCCACTCAAAAAGGTAAGGATATGTATTCTTCTGTTATTGCCAAATGGGACGAAATTCACAGCGATTTTCTCTCTCGGCTCGGTGAAGAAATCGTCTCAAATCTTGTTGATTCAACAGGCACAGCAGCGTTTAAACTGAAAACCAATGATCAATAATTTTTTTAGTTGGTACTAAAAAATTCGGTAGATTTCAGTTGTTGCAATAAAAAAAAGGCTATTTTGAATATAACTAATTTGATAATTATTAATTTTATTTAAATTATAAATTATTGTTTTTCAATTATTTATAAAAAATAAATTAACAGTTTAATCAAAATAGTTGCATTCAAAATAGCCTATTTTTTTATTTAAAAACAAATAGTTTTACCAAATTTTCACCCTTTCGGTCTCTGGTCTCCACATTTTATCGCCTTGCTTCACACCAAAAACATTGTAAAATTCAATCATATTACTGAGGGGTCCATTGCAACGGAATCTGCCTGGCGAATGGGGGTCAGTTTGAATTTGATCGGCTTCTGCTTCAGGACGTGATTTGCTTCTCCAAATTTGCGCCCATGAAAGAAAAAAGCGTTGGTCAGCCGTGAAGCCATCCCTTTTATCTGCACTTTTTGCTTGAGGCGAATAAGTTTTAAAGGCTTCATAAGCTACTGATAAGCCGCCGAAGTCAGCAATATTTTCACCTAAAGTCAATTTTCCATTCACACGCATCGTGTCGAGCACTTTGTAATTATTGTATTGCTCGACAATCATGTTGGTTTTACCTTGAAATTTTTTAATATCATCATCCGTCCACCAATTTTTAAGGTTGCCATCTTGGTCAAATTTGCTGCCTTGATCATCAAAACCATGAGAGATTTCATGCCCGATGACTGCACCAATGCCTCCATAATTCACAGCATCATCCGCATCATTGTCGAAGAAAGGAAAACGCAAAATACCTGCTGGAAATACGATTTCGTTCATTGTCGCATTGTAATATGCATTCACTGTAGGCGGAGTCATGCCCAACGCGTGCGATCAATAGGCTTACCTAAATAGCCTACATTAAGGTTGTATTGAAATTGGCGAGCAGCCATGACATTTTCCAAATACGATTTTGAACGGTCAATACTGAGGGGGGTATAATCCTGCCATTTGTCAGGATAACCGATTTTGCGGACAAAGGTTGAGAGTTTATTGAGGGCTTTACCTTTTGTTTCAAGGCTCATCCAGTCGAGTGACGTTATTCGTTTTTCATAAACTTTCATCAAGTTGCCGACGAGTTCCTCCATACGGGCTTTGGCTTCGGGTTTGAAGTGTTTTTCAACATATAATTGTCCCAATGCCTCACCTAAAACTTCGTCAGTCATGTTAGACACACGTTTCCACCGTGGCTGCATTTCTTTTTGACCCGTCAAAGCTTGCTGCATTTTGAAGCCTTCTTCAACAAATGCGCTGCTCAAATAAGGCAAATCACGTTTAATCGTTTTCCAACGCAAATAGGTTTTAAAGTCATCAAGCGTACCATTTTTCAATTGATTATTGACTTCTTTCAAAAATTCTGGCTCACTCACAATGGCGTAATCAACTTTGTTTGCACCTACCACACGCGACATAAACAATTCCCAACGCATCTGAGGACAAACTTTTTCGAGGTCGGCAATGGTCATTTTATTGTAAGTTTTTTCAGGATCGCGACGCTCAACACGACCCAAACTCGCCTTAGCATAACCCGTTTCGATGCGCATGATGGTTGAAACGGCTGTTCTGGCTTTAGCCTCCGATTCACCCAACAAGCGAAAGACGTTGAAAATATGCATTTCGTAAGCTGCACGCACCTTTTTCATGCGGTCGTCATCTTTCAAATAATAATCACGGTCAGGTAAGTTGAGACCACCCGCACGGATTT
>JAYTMI010000079.1:0-2561 GCA_043728625.1 Saprospiraceae bacterium
AATGATTTTCATTTTCCATAAATCAGGGTGATTTGTGCCTGGAAGATAGTCAACAGGATTGTTAAAATACACATTATCATCGTAATACCCATTCATAAAACTACGAATATCAAACGCACCACTCATCGAATACATATGACTGACAACATCTGGATGCCTAAATGCAAAATTAGCCGCATGATAACCGCCAAAACTCGCACCCGTTACTGCTACCCGCTTACTGCCTGTGTTGTGTCGAATACGCTCGACAAGTTCCCAACGAATCATTTTATCAAAACAAATATGATTATGTACTTTTATAGTTGGGTGAACTTCACGGTTGTACCAAGAGTGTTTGTCAACCGAATCGGGTGCGTAAATCTGTACCAAACCTTGTTCAACGAACCAACGGACACTTTCAATCAACTTAAAATCTTTTGATTCGTAATAATGCCCCTGTGTTGTCGGAAATATGATGACAGGATAACCTGCATGACCATAAACGAGCATCTCCGTATCCATACTCAAATGTGGTGAATACCACTTGAAGTGTTCCTCTCTCATTTTTCTATTGTGTTTAAAGCCTTAATTTTGGCTGGTTGGTAAATCTTTTTTAGAAAAAAAACTGTTTCTTTGCCTTTCATTTTGCGTGCAAAATTAAGAAAAAAGGTATCAAATGACCAAACCTTTTAAATTTCTTTTACCAAATTAAATTTTTTAACAATCAATTTCAAATATGTATTTAAAAATAAAAATAACTAAATAGTGTTTTTAGTAAAATTATATTTCTAATTCTCGAGTTATACCCATTTCTATTCGCTTAGAGAAAGAGGTTCATAAAATTAAATAAAATCACTACTTAAAAGAGAATACACACATAAAGAATGAATTTTTTACAAAAAGTTATTCAATCATTTACGGGTTCACAAAGCAATAATAATGAAGTTACCGTAAAACACCTCAATATCCCATCAAATTATTTGGAACGAGGTGTTAAAGTAGATGTTTTTCTACCCCCTCAGTATGACCGCAAAAAAAAGAAATTGTACCCAATCATTTACTTCAATGATGGTCAAGATATGCTTGCACTTGGTATGTATGACACATTGACACGTCTTTATACTGAGGGGGTACTCCGTAAAACCATCATCGTAGCCATCTATTGTAACGAAAATCGCATCAATGAATACGGTACAGCACGACAAGCCGATTATAAAAATAGAGGTAACAAAGCACGAGAATATACTAATTTTGTCTTGCATGAAGTCATGCCTTATATCCGTGACGAATACAGATGTCTGCTTGAACCTGAAAATACCGCCTTCGCAGGTTTTTCGCTCGGCGCATTATCTGCTCTCGATATTGCTTGGCAAAACCCGATGTTGTTTGGCAAAATAGGCGTTTTTAGCGGTTCTCTGTGGTGGCGTGAGAAAGAATGGAGCCCTGAAGACCCCGACGGTGGGCGCATTATGCACGATATTATTGCGAATAGTGAATATCAAGAAGGCATGAAATTTTGGTTTGAAGTCGGTACGCTCGACGAGGATTGCGACCGTAACAACAACGGTATTATTGACGCAATTGATGACACACGCGACTTAATTGATGAACTTTGTAACATCGGCTATCGTCCGCATGAAGATGTGAAATATGTTGAATTAGTGGGTGGTGAACACAATCCACAAACGTGGGGTGCAGTGATGCCAGAATTTTTGACTTGGGCTTTTGGAAAGTAGTCGTTTGTCTTAAAATCCTTAATCTTAAAATCTTCAAAAGTATATTATGCGAAAAATAACCGCCGATTGGCTTTTCCCAATTTCTTCTAAACCCATCAAAAACGGGGTCATTATCGTTGATAATCAAGGGAAAATACTCAAAATTGACAGTCGTGACAACCACGATGCCGCTTCACTTGAACATTATACAGGTGTGTTAGTGCCTGGCTTTATCAATACACATTGCCACCTTGAACTGTCGCACATGAAAGGTAAAGTGGCAACAGGTACAACACTGATTCCGTTCATCACGGATGTTGTGACGCAACGTGGCGCGGAGGCAGAAGTCATTGCCGATGCGATTGAAAAAGCTGAAAAAGAGATGATTGACAGCGGTATTGTTGCCGTAGGCGATATTTCAAACGTAACAGATACGTTTGCTCAAAAAGCAAAAGGCAATTTGAGATACTATACTTTTGTTGAAATGTTTGATTTTTTGCAAGAAAACGATGCCGAAAGGGAGTTTGAAAAATACAAAGCCGTTTATGATGCTTTGCCGTTGGCAAAAGGCAGTCGAAAAAGTGTTGTGCCACATGCACCTTACTCTGTTTCACGTCATTTGTTTAAAAAAATCAATAATTTTAATGCAAAAGAAGGCATAACAATCAGTATTCACAACCAAGAGACACAAGCCGAACAGGATATGTTTTTGCACGGCAACGGTGGTTTCTATGATTTTTATGGCAAATT
Organism: Saprospiraceae bacterium; assembly: GCA_043728625.1. Classification (GTDB taxonomy): domain Bacteria; phylum Bacteroidota; class Bacteroidia; order Chitinophagales; family Saprospiraceae; genus JAAFJT01. The sequence goes on from JAYTMI010000079.1 coordinate 2,445, forward strand.
TGGCATCACACTCGATAAGTCAAAGCCTTCGGGAAAAACCGCCATTCACTATGCGCTTGAAAATTTACCCCCCTCAGTAAAAACGCTTTTTGTACACAATACTTTGACCTCAAAAGC
>JAYTMI010000080.1:0-1577 GCA_043728625.1 Saprospiraceae bacterium
AAACATAAAAACGCAGACATCAGGAAAGTAAAGTTCTTTTTCATGTTAAAGCTTGTTTTTAATTAATGATAAATTATGAATAATAAAAAACATTATCTCCTTACCAAGACAAACTAATTATTCAAGTGTTGCTTGATACTTTTGACAAATACTTTTTTTTTGAACACCCTTCAATGTCGGTATCAAACTGGCGATTATTCTCCATTAAATTATTCACCATTCACCATTACCTAAGCTATTTTCCTTAGCACATCTGCAAACTCTTGCATCTCTTCCATCGTACCCAAACTCACTCGCGCGTATTTTTTGCCCGCTGCCTCCCAATTGCGCAGCAAAACACCATGTTTTCCCATTTCTGCGGCAAAATCAAAGTTGAGATGATGGACATTGAAAAACAAGAAATTGGTTTTGGACGGCACAAAGTCATAACCTTTTTCTCTAAGCACCCCCTCAGTAAAAGACCGCACTTTAGCATTTTTCATTTTTGATGCCTCACAATGCGCTTGGTCAGACAAGGCGGCAAAGGCAGCGGCGATGGACACATTACTCACGCCCGCATTCGCCCACGCTTGATATTTGCTCATATTTGTAATCGTTTCTTCTTGCGCAATGGCGTAACCAATCCGCAAACCTGCCATACCATATATTTTTGAGAAGGTTTTGGCAATAATAAGGTTCGGAAACTGCGCCACCATGTCCGTTACTGAGGGGGCATCGGCGTACTCCGTATAGGCTTCGTCAATAACCATATAATTTGTCGGCGCATGTTTTTTAATAAAACTGCGGTGGTCGGCATCGTTCAACACCGTACCTGTAGGATTGTTCGGATTGCAGATATAAATGAATTTCGTTTTGTCATTCACAGCTTCACTCATCCGTGCGAGGTCGTGACCCATCGTTTTGTCCAACGGAATCCATTTAACATCCAAGCCAACCCGTTCGGCAGGTTTCAACCAAATTTTAAACGTTGGGTCGGCGGCTATCAAATTGCCTTTACCGCGTTCAGCAGCCAAGAAAGTGGACAACGCCAATATCTCCGACGAACCACTGCCAATCAGAATCTGCGTGTCTTTGACCTTGTGCATTTTCGCCAATGCCGTTTTAAATTCAGCTATCATAGGCATCGCATACCGATTGCCCTTTGTCAATTGCTCCGTCATCGCTTTCAATGCCAAAGGCGAAGGACCATAAGGATTTTCGTTCTGATTGATTTTGATAGGTGCTTTATCGCCTGTCAAAAGTGGAAAAATAGGTGTCCTACTCTCTAAATCGGATATAGGCAGCATCATCGAACCGAGCAAAGCGGCACTGTTGCGTAACCAGTCGCGTCTATTAACCATGATTTTGTGATTTTTAATGATGAAATGATGACAAAGATAAATAGAAAATCCCTTTAATGGACACCGATGCACAATAGTTGAAAGATATTTTGTCCTCTGAATAAAAATAAGGCATATAAAATGGTGAGAGGCTGGTTTAATAAATAAAAATTGCATGAAACCGCCTATCTAACGTATGATATTTGCTGAAAATAATGGGGAACAAAACTTACAATATGCCACCTAAAACTTACAATA
>JAYTMI010000081.1:0-6720 GCA_043728625.1 Saprospiraceae bacterium
TGAAATTTTAGTACGCGGTATTTTACACCCATTTTTTTACAGTCAAAGTAAGAAAAAACTGAAAGAAACAGCCTTTTTACCACCGCCAAAGGCAAATACTGTTTCTTTGAACCGTTTGAGATATTGCAATGCACAGTTTTGTAAACAGCATGCAAAGACGATCAATTTTCCAAATAATACATATTGTGGACTCGTCACCATCATTGTCAAGGATATTCTTGATGCAAGTGATAAGTTTGAAGACGTGGAAGTAAAAGTCATTGCTTCTCCAATGGATGAGCATCAAAACTACGTTGATACCAAAACAACAAAAGTATTTGTTGACAGTTTAGGTTTGCCTATGCACGCTGATTTGACTTACCAAATTTTAAACCCACCATTAGAACCTTATAATCCACAGACAAAGCTTCGGAAAGTGACTTCGGAAATATTAAAATCTTCAAAATATTATGAAGATACTTTTCCTCATGAGGACTTATGGAAAGGAGAAGTTATTTCTAATTAGAAATAAAATGCTATTAGAACTTCAATCAGTTATCACTTTTTATACTAACAATTCAAGATGTTTACTGCGTCTTAACAACCTTCAAAGCTATACTCCAACGCCCTTTTGCTTTAATTTGAATCGAATAAACGCCAGTAACTAAATTGTTTTTTACAAAAACACCCCCCTCAGTATTTTCGAGTTTTTGAGCATATACTTCCTTGCCTAAGACATCAAAAACATGTAAAGTCGCTTTTTCATGGGACATATTATCCAAACGATATTGGACATAAACGGCATCCGTAAAAGGATTGGGCGAAGCAGCGACATGAAAATCATTGCTCAATTCTGGAACACTGTTGTACAATAAGTTAACCAATTCAATATCACGTTGAGCAACGCTTCCCGCCACGAGTGAGACATTGACTGTTTTGGAACGATAACCCGTTTTACTGTACGTCACACTGACTGTTCCTGGCGTGACTTGACCTGTTCTGTAATTGCCAGCGATGTCTGAAACCGCTTTTTTATCCAAATCCGTTGTATTTATTTTGACAGAAACGCCAGATAAAACTTGCTTTGTCACGGAGTCTCGGACGATGCCTTCGAGGTAACAAGCCCGCTTATACTGAGGGGTCAAAACGTAGAGACCGTCACCGTCATCGAGGTTTGAAACGACGAGGTTGCCAGAAGGTAAAAATGGATAAACGCCCCACGCACCTCCATAACCATTGCCCAATCCTTGAGGATAGGTATCATACGTGCCGACGATGACCATATTTTGAGGGTGCGTAATGTCCACGATATTGATGCCGTCTTTATACCATGACGTTACGGCGTAATTCCCGTTTGGCAGAATGTGCGTGTTGTGAACGATGGAGCCATCAGACAGGTTTTGAATTTTATCAAGCAATTTGATGCTCGAAAGGTTGGAAATATCATAAGATGCCAAGAAAGATCCTGTATTTTCGTCGGTTGTCAATATAGTTTTGCGATTGGGTGTGAGCCAAACATTGTGCGTAAAAGCCGTCGGCGTTTGTTGTGTAGCCAACACAACGGGCGCAAGTTTGTTCCTAAAATCAATGGCATTAAAAGTACCGTTGTAAACCATACCTGCATAAAGCGTATCGTTGTCTACATAACCATCATGAATATAATTGGAACGGTAGTTAGTGTTGATATTAAACCGTCCCGCATATTTCGGGCGATAAGGGTCTGCATTTAAATCCAAAACCAATGCGCCGCCATTTGATACCGACGAATTGCCGCCAAAGAGATAAACAAACCCTTTTGTGGTGTCAATATGAAGGGCGTGAAATGCGCCCATTTTGCCAATAATCGTTGTATCTACTTTGTTTAGAGTCGTGTCGCCTACATAATTATAGACTTTGTAAGCAACGACGTTCGTATCGGGTAAGCCTGATAAATCAATGATTTGAAGACCGCCACCGCCTTCAGTTGTGACGTAAGCGATGTTTTTGAAGGTTTTAATTTCTTTCCAAAGGTTGTTAATACCTGGTATTTGTATAATCTGTTTAGGTGCATCTGGATTTGTTACATCCATGATAATCATGCCTTTTGAGCCACCGAGAAGGGCATATTCACGTCCATCTTTTGCATAACCACAAATATTTGCAAGGGTTTGACCTGGATAGAGGACGTGAGCTCGTTGAGTAATATTGACATTTTGAGCGAAGCCCCCCTCAGTAAAAAAGTAAGAAAGGAGTAAGAAAACTATCGTTTTTTTCATGCTTTTAATATGATAATAGTGAAACAAAGGAATAATGATTGGTGTGAAAAAGTTGCGAATTTACAACTCTTTTTAAAAAAGAGAGTAAAACAAAAATTGTAGCCCCCTCAGTATAAAACGGTCAAAAAGTGAAAATTGAACACTTTGCCTTTAAAAACGTATTCTTTATCTATCTTTGTCTTTCATTTTTAGATTTCGGTTAAGGCATTGCGTCAAATTACCGTAAATTAAATACTCAAAACTCTTATTTTTTACATAATTAGACATGGAAAAACTCAAAATAGGTATCACCATAGGCGATTTAAATGGTGTCGGATTGGAAGTGATTTTAAAAACAGTTGCCGATGAGCGCATTTTAAATCTTTGTACACCGGTCATTTTTGGCTCATCAAAGGTCGTTTCGTACCATAAAAACATCGTACAAGTCGAATTCCCTTTTGCCAATATTCGCGCTGCCGAAGAATCAGAAGACGGTAAAGTGAATGTCGTCAATTGTTGGAATGAAAATGTGAATATTACGCTTGGTAGAATCGGAGAAGCGGGTGGTAAATATGCTTATATCGCCCTCGAAGCCGCCACAAAAGCCTTGAAAATGGGTGAGATTGATGCACTTGTCACTGCACCTATCAACAAAAAAGCCATGCAAATGGCTGGTTTTACGCACGTTGGACACACCGAATACATCACTGAACAATTTGGCGCAACCGAAAGTCTGATGTTGATGGTCAACGATGGTCTGCGTGTCGGTTTGGTGACGAATCACCTACCCCTCAGTAAAGTCGCTGAAAATGTGACGCGGGATAAGATTATAACTAAATTAAATATTCTAAACGATACGCTGCGGGTTGACTTCAATTTGGAACGTCCAACAATAGCCGTTCTTGCGCTCAATCCTCATGCTGGCGACGAAGGAGCGATTGGCATGGAGGAAGCAGAAATCATTCGCCCAGCTATTGATATGGCAAAAGAACATGGTATCATGGCTTTTGGTCCCTTCCCTGCCGATGGCTTTTTCGGTTCGGGTCAACATAAAAAGTTCGATGGTATCTTAGCCATGTATCACGATCAAGGTTTGGTGGCGTTCAAAGCCCTCTCGTTTGGCGATGGCGTTAATTATACGGCGGGTCTTACAGGTATCCGTACATCACCCGACCACGGAACGGCATTTGACATTGCTGGAAAAAATGAGGCTGACCCTTCGAGCTTCCGCAAAGCCTTGTTCCTTGCAATTGACATTGCAAAAAACAGAGCTTTTTATGCTGAAATGACCGCAAATCCCTTGAAATCGCGCTCAGCGCGATATAAACAAGGTGAAGACGAAGTGATTATGGAAGAAGCTTAATTAATGGTGAATGGTGAATAATTTAATGGTTAATGACATAACATTCACCATTAAATTATTCACCATTCACCACTACTCCTTGTTTGCCAACTGCCCACAGGCGGCATCAATATCCTTTCCGCGCGACTTGCGCACCGTTACAGCGACCCCGTTATCACTCAAATAACGGGCAAAACGGTCAATATTATCTTCCGCAGATTTCAGAAAAGGCGCATTGTCAATCGGATTGTATTCGATGATATTGACACGGGCGGGAATACGTTTGCAGATTTTGACTAAGTTTTTAGCATCTTCAATGGTATCGTTGAAATTTTGAAACGCTATATATTCAAACGTAATACGGTTACGTGTTTTGTTATAAAAATAATCCAATGCTTCAATAAGAGCCGCGAGGTTATTCTGCTCATTAATAGGCATGATTTCATTGCGTTTCACATCGTCAGCTGCATGAAGCGAAATAGCGAGGTTGAAACGCACATCGTCATCCGCCAATTTGCGAATCATTTTGGCAATGCCTGCTGTCGAAACGGTGATGCGTTTGGGAGAGAAGTTCAAACCTTCTGAAATCAGTGCAACACTTTTCAATGTATTGGCATAATTCAACAGCGGTTCACCCATGCCCATATAGACAACATTGGTCAAAGGATGTCCAAAAGTCTCAATGGAATGACGGTTGACGGCTGCAAATTGGTCATAAATTTCAGCAGGGTCGAGGTTGCGAATACGCCCCATACGACCTGTTGCACAAAATGTACACGTCAAAGAACAGCCGACTTGCGTGGAAACACAGACCGTAAAACGATTGTCTTTGGGTACAGGAATCAAAACGGCTTCAATCAAATGTCCATCATGCAACCGATAACGTCCTTTCAGAGTACCGTCTAATGAGTGCTGCAATTTGTCTTCTGTGATGGCATTTATCTTAAAATTATCGGTCAATTTTTGACGTAAATCCTTAGATAAATTGGTCATTTGTTCAAAATCCGTAGCCGATTTTGTCCATAGCCATTCATAAATCTGCCCTGCACGAAATTTTTTCTCGCCCAAAGTGGTAATAGCGACTTCCAATTCTACTTGATTGAGTAGGCGGATGTCTTTTTTTATTATTTCTTTAATTTCAGTCATTGTAAAACATTAAGCGTTGAGAAATGAAGTTAAGCGTTTTAAACAACTTTGAACCCTAATTCTCAACTTCTATTATTTTTTCCAAAACAAACCCACCCGCCGTTTAATATCTTCTCGAATATTGATATAAAAAATATTATAGTCGCCAGCATGGAAGTTTTTGCTGCGAATTAACCAACTGCCTTTAAACGAAGGCTTACTAATCCACAAAATACCGTTGTGGATTTGGGCATCATTAAGTCCTTCTTGTGTTTTTTTAAAACCTAATAAAACACCGCCTTTGTGTTTTTCAGAGGGAACCAAACCTGCATCAGTTGTCATACTGAGGGGGTTGACAACGGCTATGGCATCGCTTGTCGGAAACTTAGGTTCATAGCCTTTTTCAAAGGTGCGCCATGAGCAAAAACAACCCGTTTGGTTCGGATTATCACAAACAGGAATGGTTTTAAAAGCTGTTTTTGGAACAGGTAAACCGACAATATAAGCCACAACAAGCCTGTTTTTCAAGGGTTTATCATCAAAAAATTCTTTTAACAATCGTACTGCGTGTTTTGTGCCTTGCGAATGTGAGGCAATAATAATAGGGCGACCTTTGTTCCATGTTTTTAAATAATATTCGAACGCTTCACGAACATCGTCATAAGCAATTTCAAAAGCTTGGTCAGCTGAAGACTTATCTTCTGTAAAAAAAGTATAAAAGTGTGCTTGCCGATAACGAGGTGCATAAACACGAGCCGAGCCATTGAACAAACTGGCTTGATATTCAATCGAACCCTTATCTGTTTTATCATTCAGTTTTTTGTTGTTTACATCGCCATTCCACTGGTCATTGCCGCGCTTATAGGTGTAAGTCGTTGGATGTAAAAAGAAAACATCTACATCCGCTGTGGCTTGTTCGTCCTTCAAATTTGTACCCGTAGGTACTAAATCCGCACGGTCTTTTTTGTCGGGATGCGCTGCCCAATTTTTAAGGTCAGCATACTGAGGGGTAGCTGGAGTTCTGTTTTTATCAAAAGCCATAGTTGGTTTACGCGAAGCGCAACTTTGCAAAAGGCATATTGACAAAACGAAAAAAGCGAAATTATTTTTTTTAAATAAAAACATGATTATCAATGGTTTGTGATAAAAATAAAAATACGAACTAAACGAAATTTTGGATTTTTATCAACACTGCTCTATTACAATTATGACAAAATATCCACCATTTCCAACCACGAAGGATTGATGGTTTGATGGTGTTTGATAGATTCTTCAAAAGGTGTGTATGAAATTTCATTCGCAATTTGACCAATAGCAACACCGACTTTACCATCACGTAAAGCACGTACAGCTTCCAGTCCTAAGCGACTTGCCAACACACGATCGCATACCGTCGGACTTCCACCACGTTGTACATGACCCAAAACCGTAATGCGAATGTCTTTTGACAACAATTTATCTTTGATTTGTTTCACAACTTCAAACGCATCGCCCGCTTCGTCGCCTTCGGCAACAATGACGATACTTGCCCGTTTTTTGTTTGCATAGTTTGTATTCAATGTGTTAATCAATGCATTAAGATCTGTAAACGACTCTGGAACAAGCACCGCCTCTGCACCAACAGCAATGGCTGAACGCAAAGCAATGAAACCCGCATCACGCCCCATGACTTCTACGAAAAAGACGCGACCATGAGAATTTGCGGTATCTTTTATCTTATCAATGGCACTCATAGCCGTATTTACTGCCGTATCGTAGCCGATTGTGTAATCCGTACCATATAAATCATTGTCAATAGTGCCGGGTGTTCCCACAATGCGAATGTCAGGATGTTCGCTCATAAACACCAAAGCACCTGTAAATGTGCCATTGCCACCGCAAGCAACGATACCTTCTATGCCAAATTTTTGCAAATTGGCGTAGGCTTGGTCGCGCCCTTCAAGGGTCATAAATCGGGCAGAACGAGCTGTGCCAAGTATCGTACCCCCGAGTTGGAGAATGTTAGATACGTCTTTTGAAGTCATTTCAAACATATCGCCA
>JAYTMI010000082.1:0-1777 GCA_043728625.1 Saprospiraceae bacterium
ACTTTTGACTGTTTAACAGCGACCAAAAGACCACCAGATGTCTGTGGGTCACATAATATATTACGTTGATAGTCAGAGAGTTGTCCGATTTTGTGACCATAACTATCAAAATTTCTAATCGTTCCACCTGGGATACATTTTTCAGATAAATAGTAATCAATGGCTACTTTATTGAGCAAAGGCACTTTGTCAAAATCAATCACCGCAGAGAGATTTGACGCTTCGCACATTTCGCTCAAATGCCCTAAAATGCCGAAACCTGTCACATCGGTCATGGCTTCCACATAGTCAAGTGTTCCGAAGACTTCACCGAGCTTGTTGAGGCGTTTCATACTGAGGGGGGCTATTTCAGTGTGTTCATCCTTGAGTTTGTCCTTTTTTTGAGCGGTTGTGAATATACCAACGCCCACGGGTTTGGTCAAAAACAAAACAGACCCCTCAGTAGCACCGCCATTTTTCTTTATATTTTTAATCAAAACACGTCCCGTAACTGCCAAACCAAAAATAGGTTCAGGGGAGTCAATCGAATGCCCACCAGCAAGAGGAATTCCAGCCTCGGCACAAGCCTTTCGCGCACCTTCAATGACTTGATTGGCAACTTCGGGTGGCAATTTATCAATGGGCCAGCCCAAAATAGCGATGGCTAAAAGGGGGGTGCCACCCATCGCATAGACATCAGAAATGGCATTGACTGAAGCGATGCGTCCAAAATCTTCGGCATCGTCAACGATAGGCATAAAAAAATCAGTCGTTGAAATAATAGCCGAGCCATCGCCTAAATCCATAACAGCTGCATCGTCTCGCTCTTCATTGCCTACAATGAGGTTTTTATAAAACAATTTTTCATTCTGATTCTTCAAAATTTCATCCAAAACCTTAGGAGAAATCTTACATCCGCAACCTGCTCCATGGCTATATTGTGTTAATTTTATCATTGTTTAAATCAATTTTAGTAAAAGTAAAAAAAAATGAGGCTGAACGATAAACATTTCGCTTATCAAACAGCCCCATCTATGGAGATTGTTTTATTAGTATTGGTTTATTTTTTCTTCGACTCAGCGCGAGCGATGTATTTATCAATATCACGTGCATCGCTGGTAGCGCCAAATTTTTCTTTAATTTCTTTATAAGCACTTAAAGCAGAAGCCGTATCGCCTTGTTTTTCGCTCAACATGCCATAACGCTTCAAGTAAAATGCTTTCATATCATCAATGCCACCAGAAGAAGCGGCTTCTTTATATAATTTCAATGCTTTACTGAAGTCTTGTTTTTCGCTATATGCATCTGCCAAAGCACCATATTTCATAGTTGGGGATACTTCACCTTTAGGCGAAAAATCTTCTAAATGTTTAATAGCTTCATCAAACTTACCCAATTGCAAATAACAGATACCTGCATAATAATTTGCCACATTTCCCGCCGGTGTGCTGCTGTATTTCTTAGCTATGTCTAAAAAACCTTCATAACCACCACCTGGATTGTTCAAAGCCACAGCAAAAGAGTCTTGCTTAAACATTTGTTCAGCTTTCCACATAGCTTGAATTGCTTTCTTCTGATTGCTTTCCACATAAGAACTCCAAGCATACCAACCTGCAACAGCAACGACGAGTGCAATCGCACCGTACATAATTGGTTTTTTATATAATTCGAGCCAGTGTTGCGTGTCTTTTGTTACCTCTGCAATATCCACCAATACTTCGTCTTTACTGACTTTTTGAAATTTCTGCTTAGCCATTTATCGCTTAATTTTTATTGAAAATTATTAATTCTGAATGTT
>JAYTMI010000083.1:0-2366 GCA_043728625.1 Saprospiraceae bacterium
TCATAATAAAAACAATATCGAAGGCAATTTAACTATTTTTACAAAAACCAAACGCTATTTCAAGATAAAAAAAGTCTGCATTTCAAGGAGAAATGCAAACTCAATCAAGCTACGATTTGTTTTTACCTTATAAAAGTGACTATTTATCTATTCCATAAATTTCGCTTTCATCGTTACTAACTACCTTTTTTTACTCCCTTAACTTTTTTTATTGAACAAGTTTACGGACTTTGCAGCCATCAGTCAAACTGATGATTTTCATAAACTCATAGATTAAATTTATAAAAATGAATTTTCAGCAATTAGAATACATTTTAGCCGTGGACACACAACGTCACTTTGCCACCGCCGCCGAAAAGTGTTTTGTGACACAACCCACATTGAGTATGATGATTCAAAAATTGGAAGACGAGTTAGGTGTCAAAATTTTTGACCGTTCCAAACAGCCCGTCGTGCCTACCGAAATTGGTGTGCAACTGATTGAACAAGCACGGTCTATTTTGCACGAAGTGAAAAAACTGCGTGAAATAGCCGATTTGGAACAAAATGAAATAAAAGGCGAGTTGCATTTAGCCATCATACCAACCCTTGCACCTTATTTGATCCCGCTTTTTATTCGTTCTTTTTCAGAAAAGCACCCCTCAGTAAAATTGCATATTTCGGAGTTGACAACAGAGCAAATCATTAGAAGACTCAAACAAGACCAGCTTGATGTAGCGATTATGGCAACGCCAACGGGCGAAATCAACCTGTTGGAAGACCCACTTTTCTTTGAAGAATTTGTTGTCTATGCTGCCCAAGCTGAAACGATTTTGAAGAAGAAATTCGTCTTGTCGGACGATATTGATGTCAATCGGCTTGTTTTATTGGAGGAAGGACATTGTTTGCGTTCTCAAATTCTGAATTTATGCGAATTAAAAGAGTCCGCAGGTTTTGTCAATAACATCTTCTACGAAGCGGGCAGCATCGAAACTTTGAAACGTATGGTGGAAGCCAATTCAGGTATAACAATTCTACCTGAATTGGCATTGAAAAACTTAGATGAAGACCAAATGGGTTTTGTCCGTTTTTTCAAATCACCTGCACCTGTGCGTGAAGTGAGCCTTGTAACGCGACGTGCTTTTGTAAAAAAACGCTTGATTGAGGCATTGAAACAAGAGATTTTGGATAATTTGCCAAAAGATTTGAGACGAACGACAAAGAAAAAAGTAATGAGCATCGCTCGTTAAATATTAAAAAAAATGACCTCTAATTTAAAAAAAATCTAAATAGCTCCATAATTAACAAAAAATTAAAACGATTTTTGTCCTCTCACAGTTAACATCTAGTTTTGTATATATTTTCATTACGGCACACATTCGACGAAAAACGATACATTTACTAACAAGTTTTTTTCTCTTTCATCCAAATTCCTAATAACTAATGGCTTGGTTAACGAATTACTTAACATCCTCCATCGGTCGAAAACTCACAATGAGTTTGACGGGGTTGTTCCTGATTTTGTTCCTTGTCGTCCACTTGCTCGGTAATTTCCAGCTTTTACACGACGACGAGGGCGAGGCGTTCAATAAATACACGTATTTTATGACGCATTTCCCACTCATTAAGATGATTTCGTACGGTCTGTACTTCTTTATCATCGTTCACACCGTTCAAGGCTTGATGCTGTGGTCTGCCAATCGCAAGGCGAAAGGACAGACGTATGCCGTCAGTACACGCCCTCCGGGTGTGACGTGGGCTTCGGGCAATATGGCTTTGCTGGGCACTCTGATTTTGGCGTTCCTCATCATCCACATGGCGCAATTTTGGGGTCAAATGCACTTTGGCGATATAGCGACAAAAACTTATACGGACTTCCAAAATGGCGAACCGATTAAGGACTTGTACGCACTTGTGTCAGAAGCCTTTCAAAACCCGCTTATAATTGCACTTTATGTAGTTGGACAAATCGTTTTGGCGTTCCACTTGTGGCATGGTTTCCAATCGGCATTTCAAACTTTGGGGGTTAATCACCCTAAATATACACCTTTTATTAAGGCTGTTGGAAAAGGCTATGCGATTCTTATACCGTTTGGATTTGCGATTATTCCGATTATTTTTTACTTATCTCATTGATTTTTTTGAATTAGGATGAGTGGGATTTTTAAAGATTTATTAGGATTATTTAGTAGTGACTTAGGATTTCCTGAGCTTTAAAAATTTAGTAAATCGCTCTTAAACAATCCTAAATAATCCTTCAAAATCAAAATATCCTAATTCAACACCCCCTCAGTAAAAAGACATTTTTTTTCATTTTTAAATAAAAATTTCGACAATGGCAATCAAAACAATTGATGTACATGGTCTCAAAATAAAAGAAAGCGACC
>JAYTMI010000084.1:0-4222 GCA_043728625.1 Saprospiraceae bacterium
CGTACTTCGTAATGCTTTGTATGATAAAATTCAGTGCCATCATACACCAAAGCACTCCAACCATTGTCCGAAGCACTGTGGCTTTCACGAAGCGTCGAAGCGATGTATTTGAAGCCAAATTTGGCTTTCATTTGCTTGAAAACACTCTTATAACCGTCCAAATTCAATGTGCCTTTTGTGATATCTGTTCCTTCGGATTTGAAGCCCAATGTCGTTTCAGCATCTTCCTCGTTGCCGATACACACGTCCACATATTGGCAAAGCTGGGTCATAACCTCTTGGGCTTTGGCTTTACTCCATAATTTTTTGCGGTAGTTCAAGTCAATACTTGTCGTGATGCCTTTTGCTTTTGCCGCTTTCAAAGCCGCCAAAGTCAAAGCCGCCGCTTTATCGCTCAATGCAGGTGTGATACCTGTTGTATGAAACCAATCCGCACCTTCAAAAATCGCATCCCAATCAAATTCAGAAGCATCTACATCTGCAATCGCTGCACCAGCACGGTCATAAATAACTTTACTCGCACGCATTGCTGCACCTGTTTCCAAGAAATAAATGCCGATACGGTCGCCACCGCGTGCAATGTGTTGTGTATCAACGCCATAACGACGTAAGTGATTGATAGCTGACTGCCCCAAAGCATCTTTAGGTACTTTCGTAACGAATACACCTTGTTCACCATAGTTGCAAATAGCGGCTGCAACATTCGCTTCGCCACCACCGTAAGTGACATCAAAACTGTTTGACTGCTCAAATCGTTTGTAATCGGGCGTTGATAAACGCATCATAATTTCGCCCAGTGTTACTACTTTCTTACTCATTTTAATTGATTTTTAATAATTGAAATACAATTCTACTTGATAATTATCCTATTTTTATAATTTTGAAATCCAAAACGCCCCCCTCAGTATTTTATCAAGTTTTGAGTTATATTCACAAAACTCAAAACTAACATGATTGCCTACAATCCGAAAGATTGGTTCACCTTTATTTTTCGTTTTCCGAAAGCCGATACTTTCCGAAAGCTATTTCCTTTGTTGTGTGCTTTAGCCGTGTATTCAGGTATTATTGCTTATATCGAAATTGAAGTTTTAGACCTTTCAAAAGACAGCTATGCTAAAAACATCACACTCATACACAGCTTATTGAGTCTTGTACTGTCTATGCTGCTTGTTTTTCAAAACCACGATTCCCGCTTATTCTGCTGCACTACGCGACCATTTGCGGAGCGAAGAAACACGAATTGAATTATTTGACGTGGACGTAAATACCAACGATTTACCCTTGTCGCGCTTGTGCGAAAAAATTGAAAAACACATCGGCGAAATCTTATGAGGTAATAATGGTTATTTTAATCCCTTAATTCACAACGATTTCACTTTTCACTTTTCACTTACCGACTCACTCTGCCGCCTGTATTACCCTGCATCAATGACTCAATTTCTGCCACACTCACCAAATTGAAATCGCCTTGAATCGTATGTTTCAAGGCTGCTGCTGCCGCCGCAAAATCCGTAACATACTGAGGGGGTGCATTTTGCGCTAATTGAAAAATCAAACCCGCCATAAAAGCATCGCCTGTACCGATGCGGTCATTGATGTCTGGAATATCGTATTCCCTTGATTCATACATCGTTTCGCCGTCGTGCAAAAAGCCTTTGTAGGCGTTGTGCGTGGCATGAAAGGCTCGCCGTGCCGTCATTGCGATGTATTTTAATTTTGGAAAATCAGAAAATGTTTTCTTTATAATATCTTGATAATCAGCTCCTTCTATACCAAAACAAGTGCTAATGGCATCACCATCACCGAGTAACACATCACACCCCCTCAGTAATTGTGGCATAATGTCAGAAGGCTGTTTGCCATAAGTCCAAAGATTGCGGCGATAATTCAAATCGCAAGACACCATCAAACCACGCCGTTGTGCGGCTTCAATCGCTTCCAAAGTCGCATCGGCTGCTTTCTGTGAAATCGCTGGTGTAATGCCCGACCAATGCAGCCAAGAGGCATTTTCAAGGACTTTATCCCAATCAATCATACCACGTTCAAGCGTTGCCATACCCGAATTGGAGCGATCATAAATAACTTTTGACGGACGATTACCCGTTCCTGGCTCTAAAAAATACAACCCAAGCCGTTCGCCACCCATGACAGAAAGATTTGTTTCGACCTTGTAACGCCGCACTTCTGACAGTGCCGCTTCGCCCAATTCTGTTGCTGGAACACGTGTAATAAAAGATGTCTTTGGACCCCACTGTGCAAGCGAAACAGCGACATTCGCCTCAGAACCCCCGAATTGTACCTCCAATTGTCGTGTTTGAAGTATCCTTTCTTGATTATGTGTGCTTAAACGCAACATGATTTCTCCGAGACATATAATTTTCATAATCAAAAATTGAAATAATTCTTCGCATTGTAATAACAAATATCCTGCACCAACTTACCCAACCAAGCTATATCATTTGGCAATTCGCCATTTTCAACGTCTTCGCCAAGAATATTACACAACAAACGGCGGAAATACTCATGTCTCGGGAACGACAAAAACGAGCGTGAATCGGTCAACATACCTATAAATTGGCTTAAAATACCCATATTTGACAGGGCATTTATCTGTTTTGTCATACCATCTTTTTGGTCTAAAAACCACCAACCACTGCCCCATTGTACCTTTCCTGCAATCGTTCCATCGTTAAAATTGCCAATCATTGTCGCAAAAATTTCATTATCGGCAGGATTGAGATTGTAAATAATGGTTTTTGCCAAACGGTTATTGTCCTCCAATCTACCTAGATATTTACCTAAAGCTACGGCTTGTTTGAAGTCACCAATCGAGTCCCAACCTGTGTCAGCGCCCAATTGCGATAACATACGGCGATTGACATTGCGCAATGCACCTAAGTGGAATTGTTGCGTCCAACCGAGCGTATGATACATTTCGCCAAGATGATGCAAAATAGCAGATTTATACAATGAAACCTCGTTTTCCGTCAATTTTTCGCCCGATAAAGCTTTTTTATAAATCGTATTGGCTTGTGCATCAGTGAATTCGTCAGCATACAATTGCTCTAAACCATGGTCGCACAATTGGCAACCAAGTGTCGTAAAGAAGTCCGCCCGTTGGCGAAGACCCCTCAGTAAATCGGCAAAACTGTTGAGTTCAAACCCAACTATTTCGCCTAATTTTTTGGTAAAATCTGCAAAATTCGTATTTTCAATCAAGATAAATTTATCTGGACGGAACGCTGGCAATATCTTAAAACCCGCATCTGTGCCTTGAAATTGCTGATGATATTCAAGCGAATCCAAAGGGTCATCGGTTGTACAGACGACTTCAACATTCATCTTGCGTAATAAATTATGAACGCCGTATTGTGGCGTGTTCATTTTCTCACTTGTCACGTTGAAAATATCTGCGGCAGTGTCCGCATTCAACAATCTGTATTCGTCAAAATAACGTTGCAATTCTAAATGTGTCCAATGATATAGTGGGTTGCGCATCGTGTAAGGTACAGTTGCGCCCCATTTTTCAAATTTCTCAAAATCCGTTGCATCGCCTGTGATAAAGCGTTCATTGACTCCACACGTTCGCATCGCACGCCATTTATAGTGGTCGCCATACAACCATGCTTTTGAGATATTCTCAAACTGCCTGTCGCCTACGATTTCATTGGGCGGCAAGTGGTTGTGGTAGTCAATGATAGGCAATTGCTTTGCATAATCATGGTAAAGCTGCCGTGCTGTTTCAGATTGTAACAAGAAGTTTTCGTTTAGAAAACTTTGTTTTTTAATACCATTAGTGGTTGTCGAATTTGCAATATTTAACATAATGTAAATTATTGAATTAATTATTGTACAGTAATGCCCCACTTGAAGTCAATTAATGTGCAGCTGTGGCATTTGTCATTTCAAACATCAAATCAGCGATTTTAGGAATAAAAATCGGTATTTCTCTAAGCGTATTGTCAAAAATAGCATCGTTTGAAACGACTTCTTCGACAAAATCGCAGAGGCTTGATAAATCCAATTCATCTGTTTTTGACCAAACTTTATAGAAAAATGCAGCTTGGTCGTCTTGAATCGGATAAAAATCGCCCCCCTCAGTAATTTGTCCAAAATACTGCCCATTTTCCTCTTTTACAGGTCTCATAAACAGTAAGTAAGCGGCAAAACCTTTACACATCAATTCAGGCAATTTGCCAAATTTCGCCAAATAGCGTCTGAA
>JAYTMI010000085.1:0-2913 GCA_043728625.1 Saprospiraceae bacterium
GGTGCATTTAGAGATTCCTGAAATGCTCACCGAATTGCAGCAATTAGCCTCAGAAGATTTAACTAACCATGATTTTCCTTTTATTTTAATGGCGGGCGAGAGGCGAAGTTACAACGCCAATCAAATTTATAGAGACGCCGCTTGGCGAAAGACCGACCCTAAAGGTGCTATGCGGATGCACCCCGAAGATGCAGAAGAATTGGGCGTCACGAACGGTGCAGAAGTGATATGTCAATCGAGCGTGGGTAGTATCAATGCAGTAGTTGAAATTGATAAAAATATACGACGTAAAATGGTGACTCTGCCCAATGGCTATGGCTTGCGATTTAAAAACAACGAGCCACTCGGACCACAACTCAATATGCTCACAGCGAGCAATAATTGTGAACCGTTTACCAAAACGCCTTATCATAAATATGTGCCTGTTAAGATTATGAAGCTGGTTGAGGGTTGATTATGAATGGGATACCCCCTCAGTATTTTACCTCAATAATTATTTAATTTTTTCAGCCGATTATAAACTTTGATATAAGTTTCTTTTGCTGTATTATGTGGTAACTCTTCTTTTAAAATTTTGTTTAATTCTGTTTCTTCAAGTTTGCCTATTTTAAAGGAATTGCTATCGTGAATAAATGAATCGCTTTCTTTGTATAAAACAATAGAAGCCGAAAAACCATCAATATTACAGAAAGAGCCTTCTAAAAGACGATCAGATTTATTTTTTGGAATTTCAATCATAGATTGAGCAATTGTACCAATATTAATTGCTGGATGTGTTGTTATAACTAATTTATGAATACTTCCAACTCGTGTAATTTTTAAAAGAGCTAAATTGTAATCTTTTTCTTCTTCCAAATGAAAGCCGCTGTAATGGAAACCTCTATATGTATCATCAATAACCAATTTTGATTGATAGATACTATTGCTACTGCCGAAATACCAAACGCGATAAGTTCCAATCATGTGCGTAATCTCATCAATGCGTTTTTTTTGCACTGATAATTGAGAAGTATGGTCAATTTCTCGATTTTGTACCCGATAAGTTGGGCGTTTGAGCATTAAATAACGGCTGATGTTAAGTTTTCTTTGTGGTGATAAATGCTCTTTTTTAATTAAAACAACTTCAAAATACATCAAAAAACCATTTGTTGAAACCGTAGAAGCCATTGCTCTAATCACATCTCGATTTTGAATATCTTTTTCCACAACATAGCCTGTAACAGTGAAAAAATTTTGCCTATTTTCAGCAATAAATGAAAAATGTATATGCCCATTGTATCGCTGCAATTTTCCATTAAAAACCAAATCCTTGTCATCATGAAGACCATAAAGTTTACTATTACCTTTTTTAATATCATATTTTAAATCAAATTCTTTTATTTCATGATTTCGATATGAATAGAAAAAAGCATGATAGTGAGTTAACAAAGGGCTTGTATCGGGTGAACTAATTTCGCCAATTTCAATATCAGGAATTTTTTTTTGGTCAATATATTTTAAATAGATTTCTAAATAAGCATCTTTGATAGTAATCTCGCTCTCCTTCTCTGCCTTCCTATATTTTTTGTATAAATAATTGACATCAAAAGGCATACCTTCCTTTTCATAGAGAGGTCTTAAGTCTTTACTAAGACTCACACTACAATTTGTAATTTTTGATCGATCAAGTTGTTTGTCCTCATTGTTTTCTTCAAACTTAGTGCACATCGCTTGCCATAAGCTAAAATATTGTCTTTTTGTAAGTTTCGCCATTTTTGATTGCTTTACTTTTTTTTGTTGCAAGATTTTTTTTTGGAATAATGATAGAATATCCAAAGAATAATTTTGGATATTCCAGAATGAAGATAAAAGAATTCTTCAATTAACTCTGAGATTTTAAAAGGATTTTTCTTAGAATAATTTTATCATGCCAATTAAATATGGCAGAATGTTCTTGTATCTTATTTTATATTTTACGAATCCGTTTTGTATCAAAATAAACATAAACTTTGTTGTGCAAAAAAAATTATTAAAACTCAAAATGATTTACAATGGAATTAAAAGATGTAGTACTTATGGGTGCATTTGCACTTCTTATCGGTCTAATTTTAGGCTTGATGTTTTCAATTATCTTTGGTCGATCTACGGTTGTTACTCCCAGCGAAACAACAACAAGCAGTGGAGGCAGCATGGTTTCGACAATTATTTTTATTGTTATCGCTATAGTCTCAATTTTCATCATTTTAAATACTTTTAAAAATGCATAAAGAATTAGACTATGATTTTCAATTTAATTAATGAGGGGCATTTGCAAACGCAAGACGCCCCTCATTATTTTTACTCTCATGTCTCAATGCCAAAACGCTTGACTATCTCATTGATAATCAAGCGTTTGCCAATTTTAGACCCCCTCAGTATTTTAACACTTTTACGGACTCAATTTAAATTTATGAAGCATTAAATTCTCCAAAATGCCATAGGATTCCAGAAGGGTCGTGCAAGAAACATTCCCGCCCCCAATCAAGCTCACGGATAGGCGTGAGTCGAACGTTCTTATATTTAGAGGGAAGGTCTAACGCCAATAGTTCATTCCAAAATCGTTTGACATCATCGACTTCCATAAAAACCATCGTGTTGTCTATCCAATCTTTCACGTAGGCATCTTGCAGATAAAAACCTATTCCCTTTGTTTTGAAATAGGACATATCGGAAGATATAACACTTTCTTGAAAACCTAAATCTCGGTAAAAACTTCTTGACAGTTCAAAGTTTTTAGAGCCGATAAATGGTCGAATGGATTTTGCTTTATGTTCCATTTTTTTTGTTTTTTAAATTGTGGTTAATAAATCACGTGAATATAATTTATATGAATGAAAAATTAACTCAAAAATTTCTAACAATTTATCACATGACTTGTTTAGTCGAGTGAAGTGT
>JAYTMI010000086.1:0-7914 GCA_043728625.1 Saprospiraceae bacterium
GGCATCAAAACGCTTGTTTAAAGCCAAACGCTCTTTGGCACTGAATAGGAACACAGCAGGTTGCTCGTCATAAACAAGGGCTTGGAATTTTTTATACAAGTTATTGCGCTTAGTATCATCGAGTTCACTACCAATTTGAGCAATAAGGGCATCGGCTGATTTATTTTCAAATTGAAAACGGTTGCCTCCATCAGGCGTGTTCGACGTAGATGCCCACATTTCTTTTGGGTCGTCCATCGAAGCCGAAAAACCAGCGTTGTTGATAAACAAATCGAAATCACGTTTTTTCAAAGCCGCTAAAAAAGCCGCAGCTTCCAAAGGTTCCAATTCGATTTTAACACCCGCCTGAGCAGCACTTTCCTGCATCATCAAACCAATATTTTTAGCAATACCATTGTTTGAAGCAAACGCCAAACGAAGCGTCAACTCTGTCGTTTTACCACCGATTGACTTGTCTAAGGTACTGTCGCCATTGCTGTTTCTCCAGCCTGCGGCGGCTAAAAGGGTTTTAGCTTCGCCAATATTCAAGTCAATAGGATTCAAATCCTTGTTATAATAGGCGCGTTGTGGTACAAACGGACCCACACAAGGCTCTGCCAAACCGCGCATTAATTTTGCAATAACCGTCGGTACATCAATCAAATGCGCTATGGCTCGTCTTGTTTTTTTATCATTTAATTTTGGACTTTTACAATTAAAACCTAAATGTGCCAAAGCCAAAGAAGGAGCTGTTGTAAAATTGTAAATCGTCTTAAATGTATCGTTTTTCGACATTTCCAAGAAGTCTTTGGGCGTTAATTTGACCATGGCATCGAATTGACCGTCTTTCAACAATGACATAGCCGCTGCTTCGTCTTTGACAGGACGGAAGTGCAACTCGTCAGGTAAAGCCATGAAAAAAGGACTTTGCGCCGCCAATTTATCGCCCCACCAATTGGCTTTTTTCTTCAAAACAATGCGTTCCCCTGCTTTCCATTCTTCAAAAGAGTAAGCCCCACAACCGATAACGCCCCCTTTTTCTCTTGAAAATTTAGGCGATTGGAAGTTATTGGCAAATTGAGTCAATGCGGCACCGATTTTAGCGGTATCAGGTTTGACCAAATCGGCAACTGAAAGGGCTTTAAGCACCCCCTCAGTATCATAGACATATTCGGGCAAAATAGGCATCGTCCCGCTTTGGGTTTCTGCCAAAAAATATTTTTTATCGGAAAGAATCGTGAATTTCTTAGGATTTGTTGCGTCAATGACGATTTTTTTGATAAAATCTAAACCACTACGCAAATTACTCGCTCCAGATTTCGGATTCAAGATGGCTTTAACCGTAAAAACGAAATCGGCAGCCGTCACAGGAGAGCCGTTATCCCAAGCCGCTTCGTCTCGAATTTCGTAGGTGTATGACGTGCCGCCTTTCAACGCACCTGTGTCAATCGTCGCCACAACAGGGCGGCTTTTAGCTAAAACAGGAGTCAATTCAAGCGTTTGCGGGTCATAATCAAGTAAAGTTGGGAACATATAGCTCATGACTTGTATCGCATTTGACTCTTCGGTTGTTAACGGATTGAGCCGTTCAGGTTCATTCGATAAACGAACGTATGCTTTGTTACCAGTTAAAGCAGCCGTTTTGTTGTCGGATTTACAAAAATAAAAAGTAGCAGTTACACAAATAAGTAACAAGGCGGCAAGGAGTGCTTTCTTCATGTGCGGAGGGATATTTTATGTCAGTGAAAAATTATGATTTTTGCCTCCCAAAGGTAATGTTTTTTGTCATTCTGAACGAAGTGAAAGAATCTAAATTTAAAATCATACAACAATTTTAAATTCAGATTCTTTCACTCTACTACGAATATCTTTAACTTAAAGCGTGATGCAAAAAATAGCCTACCGAAAATTCCGAAGGAATTGAATACGAATAACCGTAGATGAAATCTACGGATGGACTCAAAGCTATCTCCCAACTCTGAAAGAGTTGAATATCAAGCCACTATGCCCATTCAATTCCTTCGGAATTGGGAGACTACCCGCTATTTATTCCGTAGATTTCATCTACGGTTATTCGTATTCAATTCCTTCGGAATTTTGTGTAGGAAATGACATTAGATTTTTAACCCTCGCGTCATCTACAAAACTAAATGCGTTCCCACTTCAGAACTGACCCCCTCAGTACCACAAATCACAACCGACTGCACACCCGATTTCATTGCATTAAAGGCGTTGTCAAGCTTCGGAATCATACCATCTGAAATAGAACCGTCTGCTTTTCCTACTTGAAAGTTGTCATAAGAGATAAGCGAAATCACCGAATCATCGTCCTTTGGGTCAGACAAAACGCCTTTTTTTTCAAACACAAATTTAAGGGTTACATCAAACTGTGCAGACATCGCAACGGCTAATGTTGAGGCAATGGTATCGGCATTGGTATTCAATAATTGACCTTTTTTATCATGTGTAATAGGTGCAAAAACAAGGGCTTCCGCAAATTTCAAGAGGTGAGCGACCCCCTCAGTATTGATAGTATCAATGTCCCCTGCGAAACCATAATCCACATTGCCTTTCGTTCTTTTATGTGCTTGAATGGTGTTGACATCGGCACCCGTCAAACCCAAAGCGTTGCAACCGCGAGCATGAAGTTGTGCGACCACATTTTTATTGATGAGACCCGCATAAACCATGGTAACGACTTCCAAAGTCGCTTCATCGGTAATGCGACGACCTTCCACTTTTTGAGGAACGATATTGAGTTTTTTCAACAAGCCATCGGCTACTTTTCCACCGCCATGCACCAGTATTTTTCGAGATTCGATTTTAGAAAAATCGTCTAAAACTTGGCTTAATACTGAGGGGTTGTCAATGACGTTGCCGCCGACTTTTATGATAGTTAATTGATTGTCAATCATATATTTTATAAGTCTTTATCTTTAATAAGTTTTAGGATTTCTTTATCTGGCAAATTTTCGATTTCAGATTTGTCATAAATTGCAAGAAGATATACTTTTTCTTCTTGCACAACGATATGAGTTATGGCTCTTCCACCACCCGATTTGCCTTTGCCTTTTGATGCAATTGCAATACGGATTTTATAGCAATCATTACCAATGGGTGTTCCTATAATTGGGTTTTCCCTAAGTTGTTGAGCTAAGTTGTGAAATTCCATTTTAAGAGATGGATACTTCTTCACTAATAGCTTCAATAAACGAAGAAACTTAGGTGTGATGATAATATTATACATAGTTGGGAGGATTTTTATAGTTTTCTCTTATCATACATTCAAGGCTCATTCAATTCAGCCATAGCATCTTCAAGCGTATAACCTTTTAGTTTACCTGCTTTAATCAACTTTACTTCGTCAATGGATTCCCCCAACTCTTGTAAAAACTGCTCCTTAGCAAGCTGTTGCTCTTCGCTATTTTGAATTTTCACAAAAGAAAAACGACGCAACAATTCAAGCAAAAATGTTGCTTCGTGGTCTGGAACTTCAAGTGTTATCTTCATTTTTTTAAATTTTAGTACAAAAATAAAGAGATTTTATCGTTTCTCCAACAGCGTTTTCAAAACTGCCATCGCCGCAAAAGTCCGATTTTTCGCTTCTTCAATCACAATGGAATTATGCGAATCTAAGACTTCATCCATGACAACTTGGTTGCGCCGAACAGGGAGACAGTGCATGAATTTGGCGTTGTTCGTCAATGCCATTTTTGCTGCGGAAACCGTCCAATTCGGGTCCATCGAAAGGATTTTGCCGTAGTCGCGGTAGCTTGACCAGTTTTTGGCATAGATGAAATCTGCGCCTTCAAACGCCTTGTTTTGGTCATATTCAATCGTACACCCCTCAGTAAATTGCTCTGCCAACTCATAACCTTCGGGATGCGTTATCACAAAATCATAATCCGTAATTTTCATCCATTCCACAAAGGAATTGGGGACAGCTTGTGGCAAAGCCTTCGGGTGAGGTGCCCACGTGAGGACAACTTTTGGACGTTGGGTGGTCTTATATTGCTCAATTGTTAACCAATCCGTCAAAGATTGTAAAGGGTGAACGGTCGAACCTTCAAGACTGATAATCGGTACACGAGCGTGTTGCTTGAATTTTGATAGGATAAAATCCGAATAATCGCGCTCACGGTCAATCAAAGAGGGGAACGAGCGCACGCCGAGTATGTCGCAATATTGACTCATCACCGCCGCACCTTCGCGTATGTGTTCGGCTTTGTCGCCATTCATCACCACGCCATCTTCAAATTCCATGTTCCAAGAGTCGCCGACATTCATAGAAATGACGTTCATCCCTAAGTTATAAGCCGCCAATTCGGTACTCATACGGGTACGCAACGAGGCGTTGTAGAACAACATGCCGAGCGTCTTGCCTTTGCCTAAATCATTGAATTTCAATGGGTTTTCCTTACATTCTTTTGCCAAGCGGAGTAAACCCAAAGGGTCATCGACGTCGTGAACAGAAGTGAAATGCTGCATACTTTGACTGAATAAAAATGTGATTGAAAAAATAAAACGACCGATGCCGTTTCTGTAAACCGCATCGGTCGTTTTGAGAACTTGGGTCAAAATTACAGTTTTATCAGTTTTTCAACAACAGTTTGCCCTTCTGTTTTTAATTTGATGAAATAAATACCTTTTGGCAAATCTGAAATATCCACAGCATTTTTAATATTTAAAATACTACGCATCAATCTTCCAGTCGCATCTATTAATTCCACCTGCTCAATTTCAGTAGCGTTGGTTTCAACAACAAAATGATTACTAACTGGATTAGGGTAAATTTTAATCGCTTTTCTGTCGCTTAATTTGACGCTGATGATTGGCGAGTACATGGTTTTACCATCAAAATCTACTTGTTTCAAGCGATATAAATAAATTCCTAATGGTGGTGCTTGATGAATAAACGTATATTTTTGAACCGTTTGGGCATTACCTGCTGCTTTTTGTTCGCCAATTTTTATGAATTTACCCCCCTCAGTATTTACCCCATTTTGAAGCGGTTTCGCTTCAATTTCAAAATATTTGCTATCTCGCTCGCTGGCAGTTTGCCAAGTCAATTCTATGTTTTTGTTTTTTTCAATAGCTTGAAAACCAATGAGTTCTACAGGAATGGTGGTTGTGTAAGTGACTGATAACGCTGGGCGATTTGATGCTGTACTACTCTCTCGGGCATCAATTCTGCGGGAAGTTTTATTCTGCGATTCGTCGCCCAACAATGCCCAACCAAAATTGCCACTTGGTGCGTTGAGCCAAGTTTGTACATCATTGACCATACTTGGTGTGCTGTTAAAAGTGTAAAGACCTGTTCCTGCTACGGATACTGTGCCACTCGGGGTTGCTTGAAAGTCACCACCTGCATTAGACCACATTGTCGTACTGAAAAACTGGTGTGTCCAAGTAGCATCGTTGGGTGCCGCTGGTCCGCCTGTGCTTTCAGAACCACCTGCATCGGAGGCATCTTCGCCCCAATCGGCAGTTAGTTTGTGAATTTTTAAAGTGTTCCCAGCGACACCTAAAGGTACTTTGTTCACATTCACACTCAAAGAAACGGCGGTAATCGTTGCGCCGGCTGGCACGCTACCTGCGATATTGAATTTCAACAAGGCTCGATGCGTCACACCGCCACCTGTATTGCCGGTGAACAGATAAATACCCTGTCCATTGCTGACTGCACCACTTGAAGAATAGATTGAATTATCTTTTTGTGGTGTGAGTATAATGGTTGTTTGAGCGTTTAAAGATGTTCCGATTAGAAAAAGGTAAGTGAATAAAGAGATTTTCATAGGTCGAATTGTTTAAAGAAATGATTTGATAAAAATCACCTATTCATTGATTTTCAATTATTTACAATCAATAATGATTCATTTTATTTCATTCAATTCTGGTTGATGAAAAATTAATTTTAAAACTAATTTAACCTACGACTTTTTATAGAGTGGGGTTTGTTCAAAATCGATAAAATGTTTTTTTTTGAAATTATGTCTTGTTAGAAAACATTTAAGTACATTCTTTCCATAGCCGATAAAATTCAAAACATATCCCATTTCTTAACCGAACTTACATACGTTCTTGCAAAATGTTTCTGTCTCGTTTGTTATGTAAAACAGCCGCTACATACACCACATTTTGTAGGTCATTGTAATCGTAATAAATGGTGTAAGGAAATTTCTTGAGTTGAGTGCCGCGGAAATTTTCAGCACGAAAAGGAGATGCTTCAGGGTGATTGGATATAAAAGTTAGTCGTTCATTGATTTCTTTTGAAAAACGGTTTTCAAGACCGCTACTTTGGGATTCGTACCAATCAAGGGCATTTTGTAAATCATCTAAAGCGGCTTTAAAAATGTGAAGGGTGGCACTCATAAGTTGTCATTTGTTTTTTTTCGATTTTCTAATACCTGTTGGGCTTCCGTCCAAGTAAAAAACTGTGCATCAGATGCAGCCATATTGGTACGACGTTCTTTCAAGATAGCAGCATGTTCTTCAAGTACATCATCTGCCACTTGACTTTGATTTATATCGTCGAGAATACGGACATTAAGCCGTTTTAAAACTTCTAAAATGAAGGCTAATTCCGTTTTATTATTTGGTAATTCAATCCTTGCAGTCATTTTTATTTAATTTTTGACAAAAATAGAGTCTAATTATGAATTAAACAACTATAAAATATTCATATCGCTACTTTCTCTTTGTGTTATTTTTTCAATAGCTTTCAAAATCACCCCACAAGCCCAAGCTATTTCAGCTTCTGAAATAATCAAAGGTGGCGCAATACGGAGACTTCGGTTGTTGAACAAAAACCAATCGGTCAGTAAACCGTTTCGCAAGCACTCGTGAATGACTTTTATCAAAATATCAAAACTTTCTAACTCGACAGCCAACCACAAACCTGCGCTGCGGACTTCTTTGATTTTGGGATGCACCAAAAGGCGTTTGAACAAAGCTTCTTTTGCTTTAACTTGGGACATCAAATCGGTTGATAACAGCATTTCCAAAGTCGCTAATGCGGCGGCGCAGCTCACAGGATGCCCCCCAAAAGTCGTAATATGCCCCAAAATAGGCTCATTTGTAAAGGTTTGCATCAAAGCACGGTCAGCGATGAAAGCACCGATTGGCATACCACCGCCTAAGCCTTTTGCCAATAACAAAACATCGGGCGTGATGCCGTATTGTTCAAAAGCCCAAAGCGTGCCTGTGCGACCCATACCTGCTTGTATTTCGTCGAGAATCAAAAGCGTACCCAGTTCTTTGCATCTTTTTTTCAAAGCGAAAAGATACCCCCCCTCAGTATTTTCGGACTTTTTAATGGGTGAATAAATACCACTTTCAGCTTGTACTGTTTCGACAATAACAGCAGCCGTTCTATGTGTTATTTTTTCTAAATCAATAAAATTATTAAACGTAAGCCATTGAATATCAGGCAATAACGGACGGTAGGCTTGTGTGAAATACTCATCAGAATTGAGGGACATCGCGCCTTGTGTTGAGCCATGATAAGCGTTTTTCATGGCGATGATTTCAGAACGACCTGTGGCACGTTTCGCTAATTTCATGGCACCTTCGGTGGCTTCTGTGCCTGAATTGGTAAAATAAACAGAATTTAACGTAGGCGGTAGGTTGTCAGCCAAAAGTGTTGCTAACTGCACTTGGGGTGCAAGGACAAATTCGCCATAGACAAGTGTGTGCCAATATTTGTTCAGTTGCGCCTCAACAGCCCGTTGTACTGAGGGGGGGCGATGACCGAGTACACTGACCGAAATACCTGCAATTAAGTCCATAACTTGTTGGTTATCAACTGTTTTGATGAACATGCCTTCGGCTGATTCTATTTCGAGCGCAAGTGGTGCATCTGATGTTTGGGCAACATGGCGTAGGAAAAGTTGTCGTTGAGTCAACACGATTTTGAATTTTTAGGAATGAAAAAAA
>JAYTMI010000087.1:0-3148 GCA_043728625.1 Saprospiraceae bacterium
CCTTTGAAAAAAACGCCATCTTCTGCCATGACTTGATAGATGCGCGGCGGCATCAAAATCGTCGCATTCGTACAACCAAATGTTGTTAAAACGATTAAACAAGATAAAACCGTTACGCCCAAGCCTCCTGCAAAATGTCTGATGACCTCAATGGCGGCTATCTGATTTTTCGATTTGGCGATGGCAATAATATCATCCATCGGTAACACATAGAGGTACGTGAAGTTGACTAACGCATACGCACCAATGATAATCAATAAGCCAAAAAACAAGGCTAATGGTAGGTTTTTGTTTGGATTTTGGATTTCACCACCTAAAAAACCAACTGTGTTCCAACCCTCATAAGCCCAAAATGCGGCAAGCATGGCTCCAAATACGGCTTTTATCAAATCAAAATCGTACCACGGACGGGAGACGTAATTTACTGAGGGGGTCGTAAAATTGGCGACACTACCACCACCAAAGAACAAACCCGAAATGACAATGAGCAACAAACCCGCAATGACGAGTTTTGTTATCGAATTGCTCAACCATTCACCATTTTTCAAGCCGCGTGTGTTGAGCCGTGTCAAACCGACGATGATGATGATGGTCAGTACTTTAACCCCAAAATTGTCAAAAGGTGTCATAATACCGAGAACGGACATTTTTTCAAAGCTTTCAGACAAATGTGGTAGCGGTATGAGCGAATTGAAAGACTGCGCCACGACATAAGCGATGGCGGAAACTGATGCCGTTTTGATGACCGCAAACGTTGCCCAACCATACATAAAAGCCGTAAAACGACCATAAATCTTCTTGAAATACAGGTATTCACCGCCTGAACCTGCCATCATACCTGCGATTTCGGCGTTACTCAATGCGCCTGTCAAACTGATGATACCAGCTAAAACCCATGCACATAAGACGAGTGAGGGCGACATCAAGCCCTCTGACATCGGGGCGACTTTTTTGTAAACACCTGAACCAATGACCGAACTGACAACTAAGATTGTCGCCGAAGTAAGTGTGATGGTTCGCAATAATTGACCTTGCTTTTTTTCCATTTTTCGTTTTTTATTTTCACAAAGAAAGGAATATTGGGGTCTTATTGGATGGATTAAGCAGATTTTTTTCCTTATTTTTTAAGAAAATATCGTTTTTACTGAGGGGGGTTTCATATTTTTTAAAATCTAAGGCACAACCCATTTCAGCGTTTGCAAACCCCTTTTTGTTTTTAAAGTAACAAAATAAACGCCACTTGCTTGGTTAAAACCAGTTAATTCAACACCACCTTCGCTCAAATAGACTTTCTTTTCAAGGACTAAAACGCCAATGCTATTCCTCACTTGCACTTGGGCGGACTCATTCATAGACGTATTATTCCAAACCATTTTAACAGGAAATGTCGCTGGATTTGGCAATATTTTTAAATCAAAATCAGCTACAAGCTCTTTAAATCCTGTACTGTTTATATTGATTGTCAATGTTTTATCCGTGTCTAAAACAGCGTCTTGCGTAATAATTTTACCATCAGCCAATTTAACCGTGATTTTATATTTACCTTTAAAACCCCGTTGCATTGCTTCGCCCGAAGCCGCCGTATTGACTTTTGTATCTGTCCACCATTTCGTAAAAACTTGGTCAATGAAAGCTGTACCACTTGGCTTAATTGTCCAGTCTTGATAATATAACGGTGCATTGCCTTGCCAATGTGCGCCATCCCAAAAACCCCACATCAAAAAGCCTTTCATGCTGGGGTCTGCAAAACATATTGTAAGAATATCACGCATATATTTTGCTTGTACATCCCCACTTGCGAGTTTATCAATGTCGTATTCGGTCACTTTGGATTCTAAATGGTATTTGTTCCAAAAATCATCTAAAATCTCTTTTACACGTGGGATTCCTGTAGGCGTTGATGAAAAATGTCCTTGAAAACCAATGCCATCAATAGGTGCGCCTTGTGCCAAGAGTTCATCAATGCGTTGTTTCCAAGTAGCGATGCCATTGTTTGGTGAATCGCCTTGTTCAATGGCGATATAATCATTCAAATAGAGTTTTGAATTAGGCAAAAGGCTACGGACTTGTTTGTAAATTTCGGTGTAGAGTTCTCGACCCGTTGTGTAGCCTGTTGTTCCTGCAAAACGGTTTGCGTACTCATTATTGGTCGTAATTTCGTTCAAAACATCCCAATCTATACATTCTTTACCAACGCCTGTGTAGTTTAAGATACTATTCAAATGGTTTTTGATGCGGTTTTTGATATAATCAGGTGTTTGCGCTGCGGTAATATCTGAGGGCGAATATTGCCAAGCGGGCCAAACGAGGTTGTGACCGCGCACGCTGATGTCTTTGCTTTTTAACCAAGCCATATCAGAAGCAATGTCGGCTTGACTGCTGAACCAATGTTGTTCCCAAGCGGGCCATTTGAGGTCGTTTTCAAAGACAATTTCGTTGAAACCATGTCCTCTACCATCTAAATCAAGCATTTTTTGTTCGTAAGTGCTGTTTAACGCACTGCCGCCGTTGAATTTATTGCTCACAACAGCGGAACCGAACTTAAAGGCGTGTTGTGTCATTTCAAACCGAACCTCTGCACCGCTGACAGCTTGATTGCTGCCATTGACAACTTTTACGGTTAAATTAGCCTTGCGGAGTTGTTCGATACTTTGGTCGGCAACGGCACGCCATGCGGCGTTGGGTTCGATGCCACCATAAGTATCGTTGTCAAGACTGAGGGGTAATTGATTGTAGGTGACTGTCTTTTCAAAATTCATACAAGCAGTGCCGCCAATGTCAATGGTTTGATTGGCGTAAGCGAGATGTAAACCAATCCTCAATCCATTAACAGCATAGTCAGCGGTACTTTCAAACGGTGCGAGGTACATTTTCCATGTACTCGTTGGCGTTACAGCAGCAATAACCTCCTTATTATAAATCGTTGCGTGTTCGGCAAAAATATTGACACGGGCATTGGGTGTTGTGCTGCGTAACCAGATGACCATCAAGCATTTATCGCCTTTTTGAATCGCTGTTGTGTTTTTATAAGTATGCCCCGCATCCCACGGGTTTGTGCCTTGTGTAACGACCCGTTGTTGCCCTATCGTAAAACGTGTAGTGGTCGAAGTGAGTGCTGTTGTCGTGCCACCGTAATTGCCCGCATTGG
>JAYTMI010000088.1:0-5026 GCA_043728625.1 Saprospiraceae bacterium
CAACTGATGAACAATGTTGTAGAGAAAACAAGAAGAATGAATAGAAAACGTATCATTTTTTATGTATTTTTAGATGAAAAATGAATAAACCTTCCGAAGGCTTCAAGCCTTCGGAAGGTTGTTGTGCATTGTCAACGACTATATTTTTTTTGTTTCTAAATATTTAAAAACAAAATATACCAAACCACCGACAATGAGTAACCATAAAAGCGGTCCCATGATGCGGAGGATAAAAAGTACTAAAATAACAGCGCCAACGATGAGAAAAATGTTTCCGTTTTTACCCCGTAATACTTGAATAATATTATCTAAAATTTCCTTTATCATTGTTTTATATTTTTAAAATTTGAGTAATATTTTTATGTTAAATAATTTTTCATATTTGTAACGTCCTGTTCAATTTGTCCGACGAGTGACTGATAGGTTGCACCGAAATCTTTTTGCGTTTGTTCCACTTTAACGGTTGACTGTGCGATGTCTTCTTTCAATTTCGTCACGTCTTGACGATGTTGTGCGATTTCATCGGTCAATCTTTTAATCTGTTCCGCTTTTTGTTGCATCACCGCTTCAAGGTTTTCGACTTGCCCTTGTTTATTGCCAACTTGTGCAACACGTTGATTTTCAGCTGCTTGCGAAAATTTCATGTTCTCGTTTTTCAAAATTTCGAGATAATGCAAAGCAGAATTAACCAATTTGTTCGGCGTTGCGCCCATCGTCGAAGCCATGGCGAAAGCCGATTTATAGCGGGTCGCTTCGTCCATCGGCATATTTGCCAAATTTTGAAGCGATTGTTTGAATTCAAAATAATCTAATCCATCTAAGTTCGCAGCTTCCATCGCTCCAAACAAGGCTTGCATAAACTTTTCATTGACCGTTCCGTCGCCCACAGGTGCTGAAAAGGTCAGTGATACTGAGGGGGGCGTTGTTGCTTTGACATCTTCCTTTGAAGGTGTTTGCGTCTCTTTTTGCTCTGTTTTTACAGGTTGATTGACCGCAGCGTTTGGATCTGATTGAATAAAAACGCCTTTAAATTTTGACCATAAATCATTCATAATTTTTCGTTACGTTTCGATTAGATAATAGAATAAGATTAAAAATAGGGTCAGAAGTTCAGTGGATTGGGAAATTACCGATAAATCTAAGGTTATAATCGGCAAAGTTGCATTTTTTTTGGAAAATACGGTGAGCTAAGCGAAGGCTGTTTTGGGATAAAAGAATTTTGAGGTTAACAATATTTTGGGTGAGGTTTTTTCTTTCGGACTCTTTTGGGGTCTGAATTTATAGCAATTTTGAAAACTCCGTACTGCGGGCAGCCCAGGAGTTTTGCGAAGCGAAGTGCTTCAGCCGATTTGTATCGGTGTTTGAATAGTCTCCTTGGGCTAATTGCAAAAAGGTATTATCATCATCGGCAATGTGAACGACGGATTCAAAATCGCTTAAATCTGCAAAACGGGTTGCCACGACAGGTTTTCCGGCTGCTAAATATTCATTTATTTTTAATGGATAAATGCCTTTTGTCAACTCATTTTTGACAAAAGGAATCAAACAGACATCAAATTTTTGCACCCATGCGGGTAAGGTTACTGGCAGTTGCGAACCGACAATAATCACATTTGGAAAGGCTGATAACCGTTTTTCGTAAGCCGATTGGGTCACACGCCCAACAAAAACATAATGATACTGAGGGGTCGTCGAAATCAGTTTTTCGAGCAAATCGTAGTCCACTCGTTCATCAACGGAGCCGAGATAACCAATGGTTTTTTTATCTTTTTCAAGAGGAATAGAAAGTAAACTGCTTGTTTGTTGACTAAAAAGGTCATAATCAACGCCATTTTTAATGAGAAAACAAGACGTATTTTGTTTTGATTTTTTATCAAATAGGCCTTGTGACGTGACGATGATGGCGTCTGTTTTTTTTAAAAAAGTCGTTTCTAATCGTTCACCATGCCGACTTGCCCATGTTGCCGCACCAATATCATCATAGCAATAATAAATGAGTTTTGACTCATTCAGTTTGCCCGCTAATAGGTTTCCGAGGGATGGATTGAAGGCATTGACAACGGTAGGCGTGGTCATACCTATCGTTTTCATAGCTTTGAGAATAGCGTTTTTGATAAAAAAGGCATTGACTGCATTGAGTGAATCGTAAGCGTTGGGATTTTTCAAAAAATTAATGGGCAAAATGGGGGGGAGCGTCAAAACATAGATTTCTGCTCCATTGCCCAGTGAAACTGTTCTAAGACGCTGTTCTATCCCTATCATTCGCCGCCATGTGGCGAAACCTTTGCCCATGAGACTTTGGGCAAAATCCTTCCACGTATAGGCATAATCCACATACAAAATGCGATGCCCCAGCCGCGCCAATTCGGTCATTAATTGGACGGTTGACTTCAAATAATTGCCTTCCCATGCAGGGAAAGCAACGCAAACAATGTCGTTTTTGGGCATTATCCTGCTTTTTCGAGAATGAGAATTTCTTTAGAAATCAAAAAACTTAAAGGGAAAATACGTGGATTGATACCCCTCAGTATCGGCAGCCTTTTGAGCAAACTGTGGCTCAAACGGGTGTTGATTTTAAACCCTGTTTTTTCTAAAATGGGTGAAAAATTGCTGTGTGTCAAGCGATTTAAGCCGTTATACGCTTCGATTAAGTCACTTTCATGCTCACCGCTGATTTTTTCATTCTTTTTTTCAATCCATTTCAACAACATTTTTTGTGGCAAAAACTGACACCACGGTAGCCCTGTTACACGGACAACGTGCGACGCATAAGGGCTTTGCCACGGCGGATAGCTGACGAAAATGCGCCCTTTTGGGCTTAAAAGGCGATGAAATTCTGCAAAAATGTTTTCTAAAATGGGAAAAGGGATGTGTTCAGCGACATCATTCATAAAAATAGCGTCAAAAGTGCCTTCATACTGAGGGGGTAGTTTGTCGGTCGTAATGTCTCGTTTTTCAAATGAGACATTCGAGACATTATGCTTCTGTTTGAGGTGATTGGCAACGTTGACGTGAAAACCGTCAATGTCAACGCCTTTGACTGAACATGTCCAGTTTTTGGCGTACCAAAGACTCATGCCACCCATGCCTGAACCGAAGTCGAGGACACGTTTGCCGTCTAAATTGAAGTGTTGACGGATGAAATCTTTGTCCACTTGCAAATGGCGTGCGGAGTCGTTTAGGAAATTGTTTTCTGCATAAGACAGACTATTGTTCATTAATTCAACGGATAAGGTCATGTGCTAAAATTTTGATTATTAAATAGTTATGATTTGTAATTTATTGTTATTTTTTAAAAGCGTTTAATTTTCAGCCCAGTTTCGCTTCATGAGTCGCTTGATTTTACGGCGTATAGGGCTGCGTTTGCGTGGAATTTCACCGATGCTGTCTTCGAGTAAATCAATGCGCACGGCATTCAAAATAAGACGACAAGGGCGTTTCAGGAATTTATTGATGGTCTCAATCGCCCGTTTGTCGGCGGGCAACCACGAGCGATTGGCACGGCACACGAGCAACGCCACATCTATTTGGCTAAACAGCCTTGCAGGATAATTGCCACCAATAAGTGACGGAATCTCGGTGATGATATAGTTGTAGTGATGCCAAACAATGTCTTCCCCACCGAGTAAATCGGCTTCATCTTCCTTGTCTATGAGTGAAAAATCAACTTTATAAAACTTATTGTCTTCGTGGCTTTGTTCGTCTTCTAAGGGTTTATCATCTGGGCGAATATATAACACCCTGTGACCATAAGTGCGCAACATCGCAACAGCTTGTTTGCCAACAGAAGTTTTCCCATCTCCATCGTTGGTACTCAAAATGACAATGCGCGCGAGCACGGTACGTGTATGGAGTTGCAAATCAATTTTCAAGTGCTGCAAAAGCTGTTCAATGCCCCTTGCAACGACCAGATCAAACCTAATAATGGGGTGTTTTACCCAATTTTTAGGTAATTTTGGGAGTGCAGTGAACATCTGCAAACCAGTTGTCTCTCCTGCATTTTCGGGTGTTCGCAGCGTTGCATCGAGCATTTCGAGGGCAATTAACAGAGCCAATGGCAAAACAAGACCGACAACAACCGATAAAATAAGGAGCGTCGAGCGTTTAGAGGGATTGGGTTTGTCAGGATAATGCGGCGGGTCAACGATGCGCACTTTGCCTGACATCATCATATTGAGCTTGTGCATCCGTACCACGTTGGTGCTGTGCAGGTTTTCGAGGTAGGCTTTTTCAGCTACTTCGATTTCGCGCTCTAAACGCTTGATTCTTGAACCCCAGGGTGCAAATTTGTTATAAATACGGTCAAATTCAGCTTTTCTTTCTCTAAAAACAGTCATACGTGCCAATCCTTGTTCGACATCAATCCATTGATTGAGCCACTGTGCAAGGATGTTTTTAATCTCAACACCTTCTGGCGTGCGCTCGACACTAAAAATGGATTCGGCACTGTGGCGCAAATCAGCTTTGAGTTTTTCCGCTTGATTTTGAAGGAGTCTGACGGTTTTTGTATCTACTTGTTTTGTACTGTCGTCCAGCGAGCCAATTTCAAGGTTTGCTAAACGGGAAGAAATGGAGGAAAGGGACTGCCTTTGCCGCGCAATGTTTTCATTGATTTTTGGCAGGCTTGCCCGATTGCCCAATTGTGCTTCGAGATTGCGACGAGCCGAGTCAGCCGCCGCGAGGTGCATCATTTCTTTGAAATACAATTCATCTAACTCTTCTTTTTTAGAGGCAATAAAGCGGGTTTGCTCGTAATAGTTGATGATTTTGTTGTCCACCATAAAACTGAGCATATTGTCTTCCTTGCCACTGAGGGATGCGGCAGATTCATTGGTTGTTTTTTCAAAGAAACTCAATACATCGCCTGACTGATTTTCTTTTGACATCCGGTATTTTTCTGTGAAAATTTTAACCAAAACCTCAATCGAATTACGGCAAATGGAGGGGTCAGTTGTCGTATAAGCCACCTTTATTTGGTCTGAATTGCCATCCCGTTTGATGACTATTTTTTCGATATGGTCAATCC
>JAYTMI010000089.1:0-4388 GCA_043728625.1 Saprospiraceae bacterium
GTATATTGGCGCAAAGAATGTGTACTTTGATGTGTTTTATATTGATGTATGGTTGTTTCTAAACCAAAACGAATAAAGTGTTTCGCTGTTGGTGAATAATCAAAACGGATATAAGCATTATAATCTTCAAGATAATTGTGGGCTTTATAATTGGTTTCATCAAAAATACTTCTGCCAAAGGCAGTATAACTGTATTGTGATAAAACATAGTTTTTGCTTTTACCAATATTTATAGTATAATTTAAACCTGTATTCATCGAAAAATTAGGCGTAATTACTTTATAATAACGCACACTCAAAGCCCGATTGGTTATGCTGTTTGAATAGTTTGTATATTCTCTTGCGAATGGGTATTTACTCGCAAAACGCAGCCAATCTAAGCCTTCGTAATAGCTGATATACAATTTATTTTTGTCGTCAAACTCGTGTGTTATTTTGGCGTTGATGTCATAAAAATCATAGCCGTTAAAGGTTTCTTTGCGCCCTCGTTTGACGCTTTTTAAGCTGTTGCCTAAGAGGAGTTGCACCACATCGAGGTAAGTGGCTCTTGCAGCAAACAGATAAGATGTCTTTTTCGACGTGCCTATCGGACCTTCTAAAGTGAGTTTAGAATTGATGAGTCCAATCTCAAATTTGCCTTCAAAATGCTGTTTATTGCCTTCTCGGAACGTCACATCTACGACCGATGACAGTCTGCCGCCAAAACGGGCGGGGAAGCCGCCTTTGTAAAAATCCACCTTTTTCAAGGCATCGGGATTGAAAATGGAGGTAAAATTGAGCAAATGACCTGTGTTATAAGTGTTTGCACCGTCCAAAATGAACAGATTTTGGTCTTGACCGCCGCCGCGCACCAAAAGGCTTGACGTGCCTTCTGCACCATTCGCCACGCCCGGCAGCACAGACAAGGCTTTGAGTATATCCCGCTCGCCGCCTACAGAGGGGATACCTTGTAGGCGTTCAAGCGGCACATTGACTTTGCCGGGTTGTATGGTTTCGATATTGTTGTCTCGGTTGCCGATGATGGTCACCGTTGCTAAAGATACTGAGGGGGCCAAAACGATATTCACAACGGTATCTTTTTGAATATCGGATAAGACAATTGTTGTTGTTTGATAGCCGACATAAGAAATACGCAGCCCAATAGTTTTCTTTTTCAAAGCTAAACGATAATAGCCAAATTCATTAGCGGTTGTGCCTGTTTGCGTGAGGCTGTCGAATATCGTTGCACCGATGAGTGGCTCACGACTTTTAGCGTCATAGATGTAGCCGCTTAGAGTGTTTTGGGCATTTACACCCCCACAAACGATTAAGAAAAGGAATAGTAGGGTGATTTTTTGTTTCATTTTATCGTAAAAGTGTTTTTATACTGAGGGGGACAAATGACTATTTTAAAGTTAAAGGGTTTTTACCAGCAAAGCGATAAGCAATATAGATACCTTTTATATCCCAATATTCTTTTTCATCAACAGCAAAAGGGTACAGTTTTTTATAGTCAAAATAGTAGTTCAAGTAATGTGTATAATGAAAACCTAATTCGAGCCTATTGAATATCAATGCTGCACCTATATCTGAACCCCAATTAAAGGGTTCTATATATCGAGATAGATTATTTTGGTTTTTAAAGTTAAGATCTAAAAGTCCGCCCGCATAAATCTTGAAAAATTTGCCTATATAAAACTCTGGTGCAATGCTAAAATAAGCTTGGTTTACAGTATTCGTTTTACCCAAATGCTTATAATTATCAAAGCCACCTTGGGAATAACCTAAATCAGCCATAATAGCAAAACGTTTGTAGATAGGTTGTTCATACGAAATGCCTATACGAAATCCGTTTCGCGAAGTAAATGAACCAATAATCGATGTATTGAACAGTTGTTCTGTAACCATTCTTGTCTGACAATAATCCCTCCCGACTTTTAAAGTTACTCCTTTACTTTGCGAAAACAAAAAATTGCTTAATAGTAAGAAATGCAATAAAATAAAGTTGCGATTCATTATACTTATTTTTATTGTTATTTATATATTTTAATGTTCTATAAATTGACAAAACAATCTACGGGGTGGTAATTAATCACCCCGTAGATTATCTTTTAGCCACAATGAGTGGCTCGCGGTTTTTTGCGTCATAGATGTAGCCGCTTAGGGTGTTTTGGGCATTTGTTGCTGAACAAATGAGGTATAAAAGGAATAGTAGGGTGATTTTTTGTTTCATTTTATTGTAAAAGTGTTTTTATCCTGAGGAGTAAAGCTGGCTATTGGCTGCTTTCTTTCTGTTTTTTATTATAAATTTGATAGGACAACCCAAGAGAATACCAATGATGATAATGTTCATAAACGTCTCCTGTTACAAGCAATTCTTGTATAGGTCTGATACTTTCATTGGTATTGACGGACAAACCGAATCTTTTGTATTGATAAGACAGCTCAAAACCATAAGCTATATCTGTTTTTGATATTGTGCCACGAGGAGTTTTCTGTTTAATGGCATTTTCATTGAGCAAAAAATTGAAAAACAACCCGCCCGATAAAGTAAAGCCATGCCATTGATACCCGACAGAAGGTTTTAAGTATAAATAATTATAGTTTACTTTATATAGGACTTCGTTGGTTCTGTAAACATGGGCTGTATGCCCTTTATTGAGATACCCTACTTCACCTGTTAAAATAAATGACTTGTATATCGGATATTGATATGAAACACCCACTTGAAACCCTTTTTTGGGGTCAAAACCGCCTAATTGAATACCGATAGCATTGGCAATACCTTCTTCTTGTATCGTCTTGTTGTAGAGACCAAAAACGGTGAGTTGCAAAGACTGTGACGACAGGGTGACAGAAGCAAAAACGCTCCAACAAGTAATGATATAAAATACAATTTTCATGTTTTTAATTTTTATGTTATACTTAATGGATAATGGATAGTTGATAATTCAAAGCGTTGAAAATCAATTTGTTAAGACAATACTTCTAAGCAAACCATTTTCAATTGAGTATAAATGCGCTATGGGTGAATTATTCACCCATAGCGCAATGATTTAATTAATTACAGATTTGAGTAACTACCACGCTTGTATTATTCATAAGATATGTATTAGGGTTCATAGATGTATAATAAGAGTAATATTGACTTATAGGAGGTTCAGGTATGGCGTAAGAAGTACAGCTATTACCAACATAGTCAATAAAATCCCAATTATTAGAATACGAAAAATTATCACTATATTGACATGAACCATTATAGGATTGAAGAGTCTGATTTATTGAAAGAGTATTGCTTGTTGAATATTTTTTCCAACTACAACCAAAAAAACATACTTTTTTCCACGGTGTACCAGAAACATAAGAAGAATTATATACATCATAATAAGGAATATTATTGGCATCATAACCTTGAAATGCCAATGAACCTTGTCTTGCAGAATAAAGATCTCCTGCTCTGTCATTACTTGCATTCCATACCGTATTGAAAAGTCCAGTTCCACAAGCAACTCTTAGGCTTAACTCCTCCTTTGTAATAAACACTTTAATATTTTTATCCGTAGGAGTATTTCTCGTTACTGATGATAATCTATTAATATCTCCATCAAGTATTATGACTTCACCATAGTCTGTATATTGGTAAACACCCTTTCCAATGTACAAAATACCATCTCTATTTGTGACTGATGCCATAAACGGCGTTGCTGTTTTGAAATCGAAACTGCCATCATCTTTATAAGATACCACATCTGCATTTTGTTTGAGCAAAGCAAAATACTTATCTTTGTCTTCTATGGTAGCACTTTTAACCAAAACATCACAAAAAACACTAAGCATGGATTTGAAACCTATATCCTTCCCAAAATTTCTTCTTTCGGAAACATCATAAAGCCTCAACTGTTCCAAAACATCAAATAACGCTTTTGAATCTTCAAAATGCAAAATTCCATCTTGTACTGTAAATTTGCCTTTAACTTCTGAAACTCCACTCATTTTCAAGGTTTTTGATGTGGATGTAGTAGAAGCACTGGGTGCTTCTTGGTCTTGCTTACAAGACGACATAAAAACGGCGAGCATAACTAAGACGCTACAAGCCATTTTAGAAATAAACAACTTTTTCATAAGTCATTCGTTTTAAAAAATGATTAAAATCGGGGGCTTTTGCCGTCAACGGAGTGGCAATTCCGACGGCATTAGCCCTTTTTGATAAAGCACACCCACACATCAGACCGTACGCTTCCGTCTGCATGAGCGATATTGAAGTTCTTTCAATACCGAATAAATATTCTTATTAGTTCTCACATTTCCCTATCATTGAAATGAAATGAAATGAAATGAAATGAAATGAAATGAAATGAAATGAAATGAAATGAAATGAAATGAAATGAAATGAAATGAAATGAAATGAA
>JAYTMI010000090.1:0-2732 GCA_043728625.1 Saprospiraceae bacterium
GCATCGGTTTTTTTATTGTTATAATCCTTTTTTATTGTATTACGGAATATTTGCTGATAAAACCAAAAAACTACCTAACTCTACCAAAAAACGAAAACATACTGAGGGGGGCATCTTCAGACCTTATCTTTGTATCATAAATAACTAAAATAGTATTAATACACACAAAACTATTGATGAGATGATGATACCAAAACCTACAGTTCTAATTGTTGATGATTCCCCTATGATGTGCCGTTACTTAGGCTTATTTCTTGAAAAAAGATATGAAGTCTTGACTTATACCAATTCGGTCGAAGCATTGACTTTAGTTATCAGCGGATTTCAGCCTGACCTCATCGTAACGGACTTGGATATGCCTAACTTAAATGGCATTGCGTTCATAAAAGCTATTCGTAAGACTTTACCACACGTACCCCTTTTGGTGGTTAGTGGCGCTAAAAAAAGCATCGAACGCATCAATGCCCTAAGTGCGGGCGCAGATGACCTAATAACTAAACCATTCCATCCAGCTGAGTTAGATGTTCGCTTAAACAAACTGATAGAAAGACGTGAACTTCAAATCCCAATCTCTAATTTTGTGCAACAAATCAGGCTTACTTGAAATTCAATGAATGGGTGGAAAGTAAAGGGACATAATCCACGGATTGGTACAAACCAGTATAGTCAAATGTTGATAAAGCTAAGATCTTCTAAAATAGTCTCTTCATTTCAGATTTACAAAGAACCGATGCGCGCGCATCGGTTCTTTTAGTTTGTAAAACCTATGTGAACAACCAAAAAACCGCCTAATGCTACCAAAAACCGAAAACATTTGAAATGCTAAAAAGGGTAATACCATTTTTGTGGTACAAATAAATACAGAAGAGATTCATGAATATCATAAAAGCTTTCCTAAACCATCTGCAACGTCCGCTCGCAGCAGGGGCTAAGTACCTCGCCGAAGTAGATGGCTTGCGTTTTTTAGCCATTTTCCTTGTCGTCATTCAGCACCTAAGTGAGCGCATCGTGCGCCATTCTCCTATTGAATTTTCAACACCTATAAAAAGTGATCCATTTGCCTTTCTCGTCAGTCGAGGCACTGTAGGTGTTTTTTTATTCTTTGCCATCAGTGGCTTCGTTTTGGCTTTGCCATTCGGCAAAAACACCCCCCTCAGTAAAAAAACCATAAAAACATTTTATTTGCGGCGTTTAACACGTATAGAACCGCCTTTTGTCATTTGGATGACCGTCTTTGCAGCCGTCTTAGTGCTCAAAAGCAGCTATTCCTTCGTTGAAATGTTGCCCCATTGGTTGGCTTCCATCACTTATACGCATTGGTTTCTTTTCCAAGAGTACTCTGTTATCAACCCTGTGGCATGGTCATTGGAGATAGAAATACAGTTTTACTTACTCGCACCATTTCTAGCCACCGCTTACTTCTCTTTCCAAAATAAAGTAAGGCGCCGTATCGGAATGGTAGTATTGATAATAGGCTATATAATATTTGAAGGGTATTGTGGTTGGTTACATTTTCCGATGAAAGCCACTCTTTTAGGTCGCTTGCCCAATTTTCTTATTGGTTTTTTAATCGCCGATTTTTATATATACGATTGGAAAAACGCCCCCTCAGTATCTCGCTCCATAAAATGGGATGTCGTTGCTGCCGTTGCCCTTTTGACGATGTGTTATACATGGACGGAAGAAGTAGTTAAAACATTGATATTCAATCTGGCATTGGCATTCTTGTTTGTTTCCGCTTTCAAAAGTCGCTTTTTTTCAGCTTTTTTATCAATAAAAAATATCGCTGCAACAGGCGGCATGTGCTATACGATTTACCTCATCCATTTGCCTTTGCTTGAAGCTTGGTCAAATTTGATGGCAAGATGGACTTTGACAAATCTTTATGCTGTCACACTGTTATGGCAATCAATTATCATTTTGCCTATTATTTGGTTCATTTCGGCATTGTTTTATATTCTAACAGAAAAACCATTTATGAAGCACGATTGGTTTAAGAAAATTAATCTAAAAACGTTGTTTTCAATGACTTATAAAAAAATGGTAAAGCTGACCACCTTCTTTTTCTTTATCTTTTTGACGACCAACTTAGTC
Organism: Saprospiraceae bacterium; assembly: GCA_043728625.1. Classification (GTDB taxonomy): domain Bacteria; phylum Bacteroidota; class Bacteroidia; order Chitinophagales; family Saprospiraceae; genus JAAFJT01. The sequence goes on from JAYTMI010000090.1 coordinate 2,095, forward strand.
GCTCAACCAGAAATTGAATTAGACTCGACGACAGCTAAAACGTTGCGTTTGAGACCCCTCAGTGTTTTGACCAATTTGGCACTACAAAGTTCTGCTCAAATCAAAGCCAACACCATTGATGAAGCACGGCTGTCCTTGGCTTATCAAGTTCAGAAAAAAAGCTGGGCGGACCTCATTGGTCTTTCAGTGAATACGATTTACGGCAATGGCAGTGTGTTAGACGCCAGTGGTAACGGAACAACAACAAGCTATCTACTGAGTGACCGCAAAAACTTCAATACGAATATCAGTTTAGGTATGCGTATTTCAGCCGCTGACTTCTTGACACGCGGAACAAAAGCCGATATGCAAAAAGTACAAATTGACAGGGTGCGGGCTGAAAAAGAAATTATAGAAGACAATATACGTGAAACGGTTTTGACACTTTATGTGCAACTCGAATTGTCGCTTAAAAAAATTAAAATGCGCGCAGAAGGCGTTGAAAACCAACGCATTAGTTTCGTTGTTGCTGAAAAATATTTTAAAGAAGGCAACTATTTACCAAGCGAATACTCAACACTTTTGTCGAGAATCGCCAGTGCAGAAGACCAATACGAGGATGCGAAAGCAGAAACTAAAAAACTGCAACTCCTACTAAG
>JAYTMI010000091.1:0-3947 GCA_043728625.1 Saprospiraceae bacterium
AACCACGCTCGTGCGCCATTGATTTCTTTACCAAAAATAAGGACTAAAACCAGTAAAAGTATGCCAAAACCATAGACTGGATAGGCAAAAACGCGCCAAAACTTGGCATCAATAGAGAATATGACTAAAATCAAAAGAAAGGAAATGAGTACAAACATGGTCTGTTTGCCAACTACGGTTTTCAACATAAACTCGTTGAAATCTTCGGTATAACCTTGTTTATAGCCAACAGCGTATATCATCAACCAACCGATACCCACGAGTGCTAAGTACAGCGACAGTAACACAGAATCTATTTTCCCTCCACCTGATGTGTCTTTGGCAATCATATTGTACTATTCCAAATTTAATATTTCAAATTCCAAAATCCAAAAAATTGATAATCAACAGTTTGCAAAGTTGAATTGTGCATTTTATTTTCAATTTATCCCTTAGTTCTATATGTTTTCGGATAAATTACTGAGGGGGGGGCGAAGTGATGAACTTTTCAGTTCATCACTTCTGCAACCGATACTTTATCTGTAACGATATAAGCATCTGGGTAGTCTTTTTTGATGGTTTGTAAATATCTCGATGCGCCATCGCGTTGCGCAAATGCCCCTACACGTATGCGATAATAAGGCTGTGCTTGTGACCAAGTGACCGGTACGCCTTGATAAATGGCTGAAAAAGACGACATCACTTGGTCCACTTTCCGACGGTCGGTCGTTGCCATGAGTTGGATGCGGAAGCCGTCAATCATTTGTGTAGATGTTGTCACTTTGTTAACACCTGTGTAGGCAGCCATCATTTTTGTGATGGTTGGGTCTTCGCTGATGGTTACGCCTTGTGCTTTTGAAATAACAAGAGCGAAAAGGACGAGAAGAATAGTGAATATGCTTTTTCTCATAATGCTTTGTTTTTTATTTTAGTTAATTATTTTTTATGAAGCCTGAGCAATTTTTGCAAAGTTCTGCAAGATAATTCAAAAATCATTTTTCAAGCGACCTTTTTTTGTTTATTTTTTCAAACTCAAATCAGTAGGCAAGCCGTCTATACTCACTAAATTGTTTTGTTGACTGTATTCTAACATCCCTTCTCGACCTTTTTTGTCTGCCCAATCCGCGTGAATCGTCCGTTCTGCCACATAATCATACAAAGGAATTGCGTAGCCACAAGAGGTTTGAACAAGGTCAATATCTGCCACAATGATTTGCCGCGTGCTTGGTAATATCGTAAAATGCGGTGCATATAAATCCCACCCCTCAGTATCGGGCAGCACTGTGAAGCCTTTGCCATAAAATCGCAAAATATTTGGCGGACCTTCAAACGAACAAAACATGAACGTAATACGCCCATTTTCAAGCGTATGTGCCGATGTTTCGTTGCCACTGCTGATTAAATCCATGTACGCCACACGGTTTCCAGACAAAATGCGGAAACTATCCAAGCCTTTTGGCGATAGATTGATGCGTCCGTCACCGCTCAATGGGGCGGTACTGACGAAGAATATGTGTTGTTTTTCAGCAAAAGCCTTGTGCTGTGGTAGAATAGAGTCAAAGAATTTGCCCATTGCTTAGATTTTAAAACTTTCGTTGTAAATGTAAAGACTTTAGTATGAAGATAAAAGCAAGAGCCGCTTAAAAATCATAGACCCTTACTATAAATATTGTGATGTTCTTTTATGTGTAGCCAACGCTTCACCCTATGGTTAGTGCACAGCTGGCTCAAAAAATAAAATTTATGTATATCGAATATGTAAAATTGTACATAAAATAAGAAATACTTCCCAAATTTTATTCGGAAAGCACTTCTTGATGCTTAGTTTCAGGAATACCTTAATAAAATTTGAAAAAAATATGGGTATCACTGAAATTCTTATCAGACAAGCGCAAGAAGAAATAACCAAAGCGCAAGAAGAAAGACTCAAAGAAAGAAAAAAACACCGTCCTCAATATGCGACAACTCGGTTTTTCTGCTGGAAAAATAGCGGATATTTTGGGGCAACCGCAAACCAATATTTTAGCTCTTTTCATGGAATTAGACGCAGAAAAGTAACCTTTTCAACATCATTAAACGGTCATATAGGGCAACGACACCCTAAACGTTGCCCCTTTTTCCCACTCGCTTTCACACTCAATCTGACCCCTCAGTATTTCCACATATTCTTTAACAACTGAAAGTCCTAAACCTGTGGACGCTTCTCCCGCCGTTGGACGAGCAGATAGTTGTTGAAAACGGCGATACAACAAGGGCATCTCTTCGGTTTTGAAACCCTGTCCTTTATCTGCAACAATAATTTGTACTCCCTCCCTATTTTTATGTAATGATACCATAACCGTTTGACCTTTGTATGAATATTTTATAGCGTTTGACACGAGGTTTTCAAGTATCTGAATCAAATAATTCGGTTCTGTCATAAAACGCCAATCTTCATTTTCATCAATATCCTGCCGAATCGTGATGTTTTTCCGACTTGCAAAAATATGAAAACGATTCACAGTGTCCCAAATATAGGATTTGAGATTCACTTCTCGATAATCATCACTCACAACACCCCGTTCAAGGCGGTTTAAATTCAACATATCAGTCACCAAATAGTGCATCCGTTCTGCCGATGAGTGCATATTGACGAGCAGTTTTTTTTGCATCGGTGTCAAGTTCGAACCTGTTTTTTGAAGCAACTCGACAGACATCGAAATAGCTGTAATGGGGTTTTGCAAGTCATGTGAAGCCATGCCGATGAAACGATTTTTGTCTTGATTGGCTTGAAAAAGGGCTTCAGATGTTTTACGTAAGTTTTCTTCCAACTTTTTCTTTTCCGTCATATCCCAAATCACCGTCCGCGTTGAAAGATACTGCTTGTTTTCATCATAAATCACAGAAGTATTAAGCAAAACTGGAAAAGTTGAACCGTCTTTGCGTTTGAGCAAAACTTCCAAATTTTCATGATAACCTTCTTGTTTCAGTCGTTCAAATTGCGCATCAAAACGCTGATGCACGTTTTCTGGGAGTATTGATCGCACATTCATTTTGCCTTCCACTTCTTCTCGTGTATAACCCAACCATTTCAAATGAATGTTATTGATGCGTGTAATCAACCCTGTTTTGTCAATCGAATGATACCCAACAGGGGCGTTGTCGTATAAATCTTGAATTTCATTAAGTGCTTTTGACAGATTTAATTCTTCAGAATTTGCCATTTCTCGTTTAAATTTGTAATATTTGTAACAAAGATACGATTGCTTTAAACCTTAGAGTATAGAATTTTGTCAATCAAAGTAACCAGATACATTAAGTTGCGTCAAAAACAATGATTTTCGTATCGTCATTTTTTATTGACAAAACTTTACGCAACCAATTTTGAACCCAGGGCGTGTTGTTAGTGTTTGGTTTTAGAAACATAGAAAGTTCGATTATGAAGATAACGGCGGTTATTATTACCAAAAACGAAGAGCCAAACATAGGACGATGCCTCGATTCCCTGCAAAATGTTGCAGATGAAATCATCGTCGTTGATGCTTTAAGTACCGACAAAACAGAAGAGATTTGTAGGCAATATTCAAACGTAGTGTTTGTTTCTCGGGAGTGGAAAGGTTATTCGGCAAGTAAAAATTATGGCAATAGTTTGGCGCAACATCCATACATTTTGTCCATTGATGCAGACGAAGTTTTGTCTGAAAATTTAAAACTTGAAATACAAGCAGTGAAATTGTCATTGCGAGGAACGATTCCAACTGCGAGGAACGAAGCAGAACTGAGGGGGGCATATTCGATGCCACGACTCAATCATATTGGACAAAAAGCGATTCGGTTTTCAGGTTGGTATCCAGATAGAAAAATAAGATTATTTCCAAAAGCGGAAACCAATTGGACAGGAGACTTCGTACATGAACGTTTAGAGTATGAGGGCGAAGTGAAGCCCTTGAAAAGTGATCTGTTGCATTATACATACAGTTCCTTTTCAC
>JAYTMI010000092.1:0-2179 GCA_043728625.1 Saprospiraceae bacterium
TGCGCCTTTGCTCAAGGTTAGTTTTTTGGATGAAAAAGGGGAAGTTTTGCAAACAGAAACGCAAATTGTCGGAGATTATAATTTTGCAAATGTCATAACAGCTATTGCCATTGGCAAATATTTCAAAGTCCCTGCTCGAAAAATCAGCAAAGCCATTAGCGAATATGTGCCGAGTATGAATCGCTCACAACTCGTCAAATATGGTGAAGCGACAGTCATTTTAGATGCCTACAATGCCAATCCTTCGAGCCTTTCTTTGGCTTTGAAAAGTTTGGCGCAGATGCCACAAAGGAACAAAATTGCTATTATTGGTGATATGTTTGAATTAGGCGAAGAAAGCGATGCAGAACATAAGGCTGTTTATGACTTAGCTAAGTCTTTGAATTTCAATACTTTGGTTACTATTGGTCACACTTTTGCTAAAATAGCCGTTCCTACTGAGGGGGGTGTTTTTGAAACAAATAAAGAAGCAAAAGCATGGTTTGAAAAACAACATTTTGACGCAGACACATGTATATTAATTAAAGGGTCACGAGGCATGAAATTAGAGGTGTTACTTTAATGTTGTATGGCTGTATTATTATAGCCATACAACAATACAGCCATACAACAATTCATTTAATATCCTGAATCCATGCTTCACGTTCAACAGGCATTTGCCAAACTGCACCTGAATTTTCAAGGCTTGTAAACATTGGTGTCCAATCTTTCGGACCGTCAGAAAGCGTCAAAATCTCATACCGACGCAGTTGCAAAATAATATCCAGTGGATTTATAAGAACAGGGCAGGCTTCTACACAAGCATTGCAAGTCGTACAGGCATGAATTTCTTCTTTTGAAATATAATCAAAAAGCGACTTGTCATCGCTAAAGTTTTGAGCCGTTAGAACTGAATCATCTGGGCATAACTCTTTGTTTATCAATCGAATATCACCCGTATCAATGTGTTTACCAATCTCTTCGGCACGGTCACGGACATCCATCATGATTTTGCGCGGCGATAGTTTTTTACCCGTCAAATTGGCTGGGCAAGAAGCGGTGCAACGTCCACATTCAGTACAAGTGTATGCGTCCAAAATATTTTTCCAACTCAAACTGAAAACATCATTTGCCCCAAAGGTTGGCATCTCTCCCTCCGTCATAATTGGCGTATTAGGCATGGCTTCCAAACCCATTGAAGTCCGCACTTCGTTCATGATGATGGGCATATTTTCCATTTCGCCACGCGAGTTGAGGCGGGCAAAATAAGTGTTCGGAAATGCAAAAATGATGTGTAAATGCTTAGAAAATGGCAAATAATTCAAAAAAGTCAAGACAATGAAGTAGTGTAACCACCAACCAAAACGCTCTAAACCGACTAAAAAATGGGTATCCCAACTGCCTAAAATAGCGGGACCGAGCCAACTTGAAATAGCAAAAGGACCTGCTGGATGATAGTGTTCCGGTATTCTGGTTTGCAAAACAGAATCTGCACCGTTCATGCAAGAAATCGCAAAAATGAGGATAATTTCTAAGACCAAAATCAAGGCTGCATCAATCGTTGGGAATCCTTTCATCTCCGTTTTATGGAAACGATTAATTCTTAGGATAAAGCGTCTTGCCAAAAATGCGACAGTTGCTATTAAAGCCAAAAAGCTTAATATTTCTATGGTACTAACAATTATCGTATAAAAAACACCTAAATAGGGGGCAAAAAACCGATGAACGCCAAACGTACCATCAATCAAAATCTCAATCAGCTCAACTTGTGTAAACAAAAACGCCACATATATACATAGGTGTAACACAGCAGCAATGGTCAGTTTGAACATTTTTCGTTGCCCGAAAGCGATGAGAAAGACGTTGCGCCAACGCTCAACGACATTGCCACCGATTTTTTCGTCGCGCCCAAAAAGGATATTGCGTCGAATTTTCATGAAATTCTGCCACGCTTTGCCAAAAGCAGCTATGGATATGAGAATAAATATTGCTTGCGCCATTATTGGTTATTGATTATTTGTTATAAGTAAGTGGTGATACCCCCTCAGTAAATTTTACGTTGAAGGCTTTTAAGAGAAGCAAAATAAAATGAAATTAGAGAATTTTCACTACTAATGCTTAAATTTAGAAACATTCTTTTCAGAGTTTGTATTTTTAAATGAAAAATGGTCAATTTTGAGCCTTATTTTTGACACCAATT
>JAYTMI010000093.1:0-4194 GCA_043728625.1 Saprospiraceae bacterium
TACCTTGTTTGCTCAAGACAGTACCATTTTTCAAATTGACAGCCTCCCTACTGAGGGGGTGTTTTTGGACGGTGGTTGGAAATGGCACGCGGGTGATAATCCGGATTGGGCAAAAGCGGATTTTAATGACAGCAACTGGGAAGCCATTGACCAAGTTCTACCACTTCCAGATATGCCCCAAGTGGGTGCTGCCGAAATAGGCTGGTTTCGAATACATATTGACGTTGATTCTTTGGTGCTGAATAAACCGCTTTCGGCTTCTTTAAGTGTCATGGGAGCTGCTGAAGTTTATTTTAATGACCAACTCATGAAAAGAATCGGCATCGTTAGCAAAGATGCTGCCATTGAAAAAGCCTATTTCACGCCTGTTGGCATGTCTTTTTACATGCTTTTTTCAAAACAAGAAAGCAATGTTATTGCTGTTAGGTATTCGTTGAGTCGAGGCAATTTTTATTTTCCAAAGCATGCTTATATGCGGTCAACCCCTTTTGATATTAGCCTTCAACAAGAAGTAAAGATTGATGATACTCAATTGCGCTATGTTCGTTTTAGTTTGGCTTTGGAGTTAGGCTGGGGTTTCTTTTTTGGCTTGGCTTTTATACATTTTGCCTTTTATTATTATTTACCGACTCAAAAAGCCAATTTTCTGTTTGGGCTATCCATGATAGCTCATGGTGTTGCGCTGTTGTCTTTCAATTTTACAACAGAAACTTTAACAGTTGCCACATTTACGACTGTTATACTTATCCGACATCTGGCTTTGATTATTTATATTGCGCTTATCTCTTTATCTCTACACAGTTATCTCAAACAACTTTTGACAAAATGGTATTGGTTTATCGTTGGGGTTCTTGTATTTGGCTATGCGTTTCTATTTACGGACATCAATTGGAAATTGGAACTTGTTGTCCTTTCGTCTGTTTTTGCTATTGGAATCCTCTATTACATTATTATTCTTAGAAAATCAATCAAAGCGGGTAACAAAGAAGGTTTAATGATTTACTATATGGGTATCGTTTGTTTTGCTGCTTATATCGTAAGGATATCTGCTGATTCATTAATCTATTCGGGCATGATTGAACCAAAGTATGGCTTTATTTCCTATTGGAGCTTGTTTATTAACTATTTCAGTATCACATTTGGTATGTCTATGACATTAGCAGGGGATTTTGCAAGGACGAGCAGTTCTTTATTGTATAAACAAAAAGAAGTCCAACAACTCTCCAATGAAAAACTCCGCATCGCTGCCGATATGCACGACGACATCGGTTCAGACCTTTCTGCCCTCAACCTCAAAGCGGAAATGATTCGCCAAAAAGTAAAATCGGGCAAACAACCGATATCGGAAATTGACAACCTTGTGGATTTTACACGTGACATTGCTAAAAAAGTACGTGAAGTAATATGGACGGTCAATGCACGACATGACAGTCTTTCAAGCGTTGTCAACTATTTCGATACCTACGCCGATGATTTTTTTGAACCGACAAATATTACTGTCCGAACAAGTTTGCCAAAAGATATTCCGCAGATAGACATAAATGGCGAAAACCGTAAAATGCTGCTGATGTGTTTCAAAGAATCACTCAATAATGTGTTGAAACATGCCAAAGCCAATGAGTTGAATATTAAGTTTACGACTGATAATTCGTTGTTCACTATTTCCATTCAAGATAATGGTGTGGGTTTCAACCCTGTTTTACTGAGGGGTAGTACAGCCGAGAGTAATGGTTTGATGAATATGCAAGAACGAATGACAGGGATTGGTGGACAATGCCGTATTCAAACATCGCCGCAAGGAACGGTTGTCGTATTCTCGTTGCCTATTTAACAGGTGATAAAATATCAAAATCACCCTTTTGGGGGATAATTTACTGAGGGGGTATTTTTAATTTTGCCATGATTCAACAAAGAATAAATTGATTGATAAACATTTTTTCTTAACAACTTAAATTTTTCAAATGAGAAAGTTAATGCTTTATACTTGCTTTTTAGCATCCCTTTCTATGATTGCATACAGTTGCCGTAAAGACTCAAATGATATCAACGAGCAACAAATTAGAGCAGACATCCAAGATGCTTTGCTGCAAATACAGGCGGTGCAAAGTACGGATTTGAATATCAAAACCCGTATCGCCGCCAAATTGGTTGTTGTAGAAGCTGGCTCAAACAATGCCCTCGCTCAAGCCTTGACCGATGCAGGTGAAGGAGGCATTGTGTATGTGCGTGCAGGTTTGCATACCGAAACGGAGGGTATTGTTGTCAGTTCAAAAGCCACGATTATTGGCGAAACGGGTGCAGTTTTGAAAATCCGTTCTTTTGTCAGTCTGATGAATCTGACAACTGGTGTAACGGATATTTATGCGGGTCTTCATGTTTTGAATGCACCCCAGACACTTATTGCCAACCTCGAAATTCAACCCATTGACAGCAATGGCAGTACCGCTATTTTGTTTGAAAATGCCCCCCTCAGTACGGCGATGAATTGCACAATCAAAAACTTTATGTTTTCCGTTATGCTCGAGAAGTCCGACCAAATAACCATTATGGGTAATAACATAACGGGTTCAACTTTGTGGCAATTCAATCCGGGTCTTATGGCAGGCATTGCTAATTTGAGTGGTGTGGGTACATGGATTGCCAATAATGACATTCAAACGACTTTTGCAGGCATTTTCCTAAGCGACCAAAAAGGTAAGGCGGTTAAAAATAAAGTGAAAAAAGGTCATCACGGTGTTGTTTTATGCCATATTATACCTAACTCTATAAAACTGCCAAAAGGAAATAAGACGGGCGGAGAATATTCGACCAATAGTTGGACAATAACGGATAACCAATCCAATGACAATAAAGCCATCGGTTTTTTGATTGTTGATGGCTCTTACAGCAATATATTATCAGGCAATACAACTTCTGGAAACGGGCTTTTCGATATTCATTTAACAAAGGACAGCACTAAATACTCACCAAGCAAAACTTCTGCTGCAACTCACGATAATACTGTAATCGCCAATGCGACCCAAAAAGTGAAAGACTGCGGCATTAATAATCATGTAACGGGCGGTCAAAAGATTGATACAGCTATTGACAAATGTGATTAAATCGAAAAAAAACTATCCAACATACTTTTAAAAGTATGTTGAATAGTTTTAAAAGTATAAATATCGTTTTGAAAGTACCTGACCTCAAAAAAAAACAGCCCAACATACTTTTAAAAGTATGTTGGGCTGTTTTAAAAATATAAATATCGTTTCAAAAGTATCTAATATCGAAAAAAATGACTCAAGATACTTTTACAATGATATAACATAAAAACTAAGTATTGGGCACTGTAGCGGTTACTTTCTCACCCTTCTCCGTGCGTTTGCCTTGCCCCGCATATTCAGTTGCCATTTTTTCAGCGTAATAGCTGTATTGGTTGTCCTCTTCGGCAGCCGCTGTGAGTGCATTGTAAATTTTGCGCTTTTGGTATTCGATGTCGGCACTGTTGTCGAAGCATCTTTTGTCAAAAGTATCCAAAGTATCTTTCAATAGACTCAAGAGAGGCTCTGTTTGCGTATCGAAGTCCAATTTGTTATCGTAATCTTCGACATCAAATCGTCCCGTCAAGATTTCTGGATAAGTGATTGCCGCTGTACGGGCGACTTTGGCAAGTGGCTTGCCTGTTTTAGTCAAAGCACGTAAGCCATTTGTATTGTGAACAGAAGTGTTCGCAATTTGGATAAGGGTGGCTTTGAGCGCATTGGCTTGGGCAGTTGCTGTGACAACAAGGTTTGCATCAAGTGCAGTGGATTTTCCTTTTGGCATGATAAAAAAGTTTTAATTTTAAAAAAAAATTGATTATTTATTTTAATACGGCATTGTTAGAAAAAGGTTTTATTTTAAATAAAAAAAATTATTTCTTAACAATTTTAAATTTTACCTTATGAAAAACAGTACCCCATTTTATCTAAAATGCAAGATGCGTCCTATCCTTGCAAACTCTGTTATAGAGCCTTTCTCGCCCTGTCCAACTCTCGCAAGATGAGTCCAATCGTTTTTTTATCCCTGCTCTCACCTTTGTTTCAGGAAGCGCAAGTGCTTCTGTGAACCAAACCGATGATGGCTGAAAACCTCTTTTATACTGAGGGGGGACTGTCATCATTTTTCTGAATCAAAAAAACTATTGACAATGAAAAACAGGGCATGCCTTAG
>JAYTMI010000094.1:0-8497 GCA_043728625.1 Saprospiraceae bacterium
ATATCCAAAAATTGTTGATTATTGACACTCCCTGCATCAAATCCACTTTTGATTTTATAAATAAAAAAACCTGCCGTCGAAAGATATAAAATATTGAAAATCAATAAACTAATCAAGTTTACAGCATTTTTCTTAAGTACACGCATAGTTAAAAAAGACAAATTGATGAGCAACCATAACTGAACACCGATAAGTGGATGCACGTAAGTCATCAGCATCAAAAGAGCATAAGTCTGCACCGCCGCACCGCGCATGGCAAACACGAATACCCACACACCCATGACTTGAGCCACGTAACTCGGCAAAAAAGCATTGTAATACAATTCATTTCCGCCCAAATTGACCCCATAAAACACCATCACAGGCATAAGTGTAGCGAGCCAACGCCCCCCCTCAGTATCCAAGCCTTCTTTAGCAAGCCGATAAAGCCCTAAAAACAAAAGCATGGTCGTCGCAAAATGAAGCCCAAAAGCTGCCCAATTCATTTTATCGCCAAACAAAGACATGAGCAACGAAAAGACATATCGCTCATTAGGTACCGATGAAGCAATACTTTGGATATAAAAATCAGAAGCATATAAGTGATTGTCAATCAAATATTTAGCATAAGGTAACATCTCCGATTGGTCGCCAGACCCAAACGTATAACCATGTCGAAACAACAGCAAAATGGTGCAAGCTAAGCAACCTAAAAAAATTCTAAGTGAAGGATTCCCCATTTTTTGATTTTCTTTGTCGTTCAAAAAACGCTCAAATTTAGCTTGAAATCTTTAAAAAGTACGGGTCTTGCGGTTTCCGTCAAAATATTAAACAATCCGGGTGCTTTGACGCTGCCGTTTTTTGCCTTCGTAACATGGGTAACGTGGGCGGTTCGTGGGCATTTTTTCTTTTGGGACACCGTTCAATTAGCTTCACAACACGCTGATTTTTTTTATCAAAACAACTTTTCGACCTTCCTTTTGCCCGACGAAATGGACTCTGGGCATCCGCCAACGTTTGGGTTTTATCTCGCTATCATTTGGAAAATAATGGGTAAGTCGTTGGAAAACACCCATTTAGCAATGCTACCTTTTCTCTTCGGCATTGTTTGGCAAGCTTGGCGTGTCGGTGAACGATTACTTGGCGAGGGTTGGGCATACCTGTTTATGTTACTCCTTTTTGCCCATCCAGTTGTTGCCAGCCAATGCGTTTTGGTATCGCCCGATGTCGCTTTGATTTTTTTCTTTTTGCTTTCGCTCAATGCTATTTTTAGAGAGAAAAAAATTCTGCTCAGTTTAGCGATTTTCGGATTGGCTGCGATGAGTATGCGAGGCATGATGGTTGTAGCAGGGTTGTTTTTTTATCAATTTTTAAGCGCATACAACTTTGCGAAAGTTTTAAACTTTCGCAAAGTTACTGAGGGGAGGTATATTGACGGGGTGGTTGTCAATCACCCCGTCAATGGTACACGACCAACGTTCGGGAAACTTTTAAAGTTTCCCGAACGTATTGCGTCCATAATACTACCTTACATATTCGGTGGTTTATTCGCCCTCATCTTCTTTATTGACCACTACATAAACAAAGGTTGGATTGGCTATCACACTGGTTCGTCATGGGCAGAAGCCTTCCAAACAGTTGATTTTAAAGGTCTTATGAAAAATATTTTTTTATTAGGCTGGCGACTTGTTGATTTTGGACACCTATTTATTGGTTTAACAATTCTTATTTTAACATATGTCATAAAACGCACTGTGGGCAAATCGTTCCCCACAACAGGTCAACTGTGGCTGTTGTTGCTCATGTTGATTGTCGTTTTGACACCCACTTTAATCATCTATCAAGGCTTGCTAAATCACCGTTATTTATTGCCTATTTACATCACGACTTGTTTGTTATGCGTCAAATTGATTTCAGATTTGAAGGATTGGCGGCAGCAATTAAGGATTTCAGTTTTTGTTTTTTTAGGTTTAGCAAGTGGCAATTTTTGGGTCTATCCGCAACCCATTGCCACAGGTTGGGATTCGACATTGGCTCATCTGCCCTATTATCGTTTGCGGAATGAGATGTTACAATTTATTGACAGTCAAAAGATTAACTATGGAGATATTGGAACGGCATTCCCAAATTTGCGTCCTTTTGCTTTGATTGATTTGAAAATAGACCCCTCAGTATCCAGCTTTGCGCGGCTCGATTTGAACAAAAATCGCTACGTTTTTTACAGCAATGTGATGAATGAATTAACAGGAGAAGAACTTGATGAACTTAAAAAGCATTGGCAAGTCGTCCACATACTGAGGGGGGGGCAAGTTGAAGTTATTTTATATAAAAAATGAGCTGCTCACTGCCCACGCAATCCTATCTCAATCACCTCTAAATTTTGAATTTTGCTCTCCAAAATATCAAATCGCACAAGTGTTTTGACGCGATGAAAGCCCTCAATGCCACAGGCACCTGGATTGATATGCAACAAATTGAGTTCTCTATCAGGCATAACTTTCAAAATATGCGAATGACCACAGATATATAAGTCAGGTTTTTCAGCCTTCAAAGTCGTTTTGATGCGTGCGGCATATCTCGAAGGATAGCCGCCAATATGCGTCATCCAAATTTTGACCCCCTCAGTATGCCACGTCAAAACTTCAGGATAGCGTTGTCTAAGTGATTGATTATCAATGTTTCCATAGACCGCCCGAAAAGGTTTGAAAGCTTCCAAAGCGTCGGCAACTTCGATGCTGCCGATGTCACCGGCGTGCCAGATTTCATCTACTTCGGCGAAATGTTCAAAGACCTTTTTATCCAAAAAGCTATGGGTGTCACTCATTAAGCCAATTTTCATAAACTCTATGTTTTCTTTAAAAATTAAGATACTGTTGAAACAACAGTATCCTTCCATTTCCAGATATGGCGACACGCCACGCTGCGATAGGGTCGCCACAGTTCAGCAATTTCATGCAGCCGTTTGATAAGTTCTTTACCCGTTTCTTCGACAGTGTACAATTTAATCATGCCTTGACGAATACCTAAATCGTCAATCGGAAAAACATCGAGGCGATTGAGGCGGAACATCAAAATCATTTGCACTGTCCACTTGCCAACGCCTTTGATTTGGGTCAATTCAGCGATGATGTCGTCGTCACTCATTGCCATCCAATCTTTCATATCTTCTTGTTTTTCAATCCAATACGCAGCAATATTACGTATATAATTAGCTTTTTGACCCGACAAACCGACCCCCCTCAGTATTTCGGTTGATAACGTTATGACGTGTTCGGGTGAAGGATTTCGCTCAGGGAAAAGGTCGAGAAAACGGCTTTCAATCGTTGCCGCCGCCTTGACAGATAGCTGCTGTGAAATGATACTGCCGAGTAAATCGGCATAAATATCATTATGTGTTTCAATAACAGGTAGTGTAATTAATGGCAAAATAGTCGCCATACGCGGGTCGCGTGATAGGTGAACGATGATTTCTGATTGCATATTTTTTGACTGTTTGATTGAGAAAATAAAAGAGTGAATCATTATTTTGTCTCGTTTCTCAATCTGGCACTGTTTTTTTAACTGTTAAAAGTAGAAATATTTATCGAAGCCAAAACAAATTTTTGCAAATTTGCTTTTTTTATACTCATTTACTTCTTTAATCCAAACCATTTAGATGAAAAAAACGTCTTTTACAATCAGTCACTTGCCTTTTGCAACGTGCTTTTTGCTTTTTGCTTTTTGCTTTTCACCTTCTTTATCAGATGCCCAAACGTGGCAATCCAAAGTACACCCCTTCGTATTTGCCCAATTTCAAAGTCAAACAGAAGTAGAAATCATCGTTTTAATGCGCGAACAAGCAGACGTTTCGGGTGCAGATCGTTTGGCGACAAAAGAAGAAAAAGGAGCATTTGTGTTCAATATACTGAGGGGTACTGCTGAACGCGCTCAAGTTGGTATTCAACAATTATTGAATGCACAAAATAAACGCTTTCAATCCTTTTGGGTCGTTAACAGTCTTTATCTGAAAGCTAATTTTGATTTAATAAAACAAATTGCTGAACGTGATGATGTCGCAGAAGTGATGAATAATCCACATGCAAAAATCAGTTTAGTACCTGATTTGACACTGCCACAACCAGAAGGCATTGTCATTACTTGGGGTATTAAAAAAATTCGTGCTGACAGTGTTTGGGCATTGGGTTATCGTGGTCAAAATGTTGTCATAGGCGGCGAAGACACAGGTTATGAATGGACACACCCCGCTTTGAAGCTCAAATATCGCGGTTGGAACACGACAACGAGTGTAGCAGACCATAATTACAGCTGGCACGATGCCATTCATCCCGACTCGGTGACGGCATCAAATCCATGCGGAACGAATACAGCTGCGCCGTGCGACGACCACAATCATGGGACGCATACGATGGGCACTATGACAGGGGCTTTCGATACACTTTTAATAGGAGTTGCGCCAAACGCTCGTTGGATTGGCGCAAGGAATATGGACAGGGGCGATGGCACTTTGGCACGTTATGTTGAGTGTTTTGAATTTTTTATAGCACCAACTAATTTAGCGGGGCAGTTCCCCAAGCCGATCTTAGCACCGCATGTTATCAATAATTCATGGTCATGTCCAACGTCAGAAGGTTGCAATTCAAGCAATTTTGCTGTTATGAATACTGCCGTTAAGGCTGTTCGTGCTGCGGGCATCGTTCCCGTCATTTCGGCTGGCAATTCTGGTCCTAACTGCTCGACGGTCAATGCGCCGCCAGCAACTCATGCACCTGGTTTTGCTGTTGGTGCAACACAATCGAATGATACGATTGCTGGTTTCAGCAGCCGAGGACCTGTCACAGTGGACAGCAGCAATCGTTTGAAGCCCGATATTTCTGCGCCCGGTGTCGGTGTTTATTCGAGTATTCGGAACGGGGCTTATACCAACTATAGTGGGACGAGTATGGCGGGACCGCATGTAGCGGGCGTTGTTGCGCTCATGATTTCTGCCAATCCGAAGTTAGCAGGTCAAGTAGATACGATTGAAAGCATCATAAAACGGACTGCGTTGCATCTCACATCGGCTGAAAATTGTGGTACTGTATTAGGCACTGCCGTACCGAATAATACGTACGGTTATGGTCGCATTGATGCGTTAAGTGCTGTTTTGGAAGGATTGAAATATAAGTCTTCTGCGATAAAAAATATTGATAATCAAACAGTTGTGCAGGTTTACCCGAATCCTTTTTCGGCTGAAATCACTTTTTATACTGAGGGGGTATCGGGCGACGTTTTGATACAGATATATAATGCCAGTGGTCAAAATGTTTTTTCAAAAAAAGAAAATTTTACTTTAAAAAATAGAACAAGCCTATCGTTACCGAATGTGCCAATGGGTGTTTATTTTTATACTATTCAAAATGAAAAGGTGAATTTATCAGGGAAAATCGTGAAATAAAAAAAAAGTGCTTATTTTCAAAAAATAGTGAAATACAGCAACCGTTTTCTTGGTTCGTGCGTTATCTAATTGTAATTTTGAGGCTTGTAAAATTGTTATTTCGTTTTACTATTAATTAATCAACAAGGTGTCTTTTCAAGCAAGAACATATCATTCATCCATGTTTCGGAACTTCAAAGCAATTGACGCAGGGGAGTTTAGGCAGGTTGTTCGATATTATGAAAGAAATGAAAAAGCGATTTTACAACTCGAATTCGAGGAATATTTTGAAATGCTGATAGCCTATACCAATAGCTTATTCGAAATCAGTGAGTACCAAAAGCATGTTTTAATGGCAAATGTGGTTATTGAAACCTCTATTGTAGAGAACATTCAAATAGTCAATGGGCAAGAGGTTTTTCAGTCTATGCTCTTTCGAAAAGCTGCGTCACATTATAATCTTTTTGAGTATAAAAAAGCTATACACGTTTTGCGTGAATTACTGAAAATAGAGCCAAATAACACAGAAAATGCCCTTTTCCTTGAGCAATGCTTGCGAAATGACCAACCTCAGTTGGCTCGTCGTGCAAAAGCTGTCGCTATCTTTTTATTTTTAGTGTCTGCTTTAACGATTTCAATTGAAGTTCTTTTTGTGAGAAATTTCTATCCTGAATTTGCTTACTTTATCGAACTAATGCGCAATTTAATGTTCTGTTTGGGATTTTGTATTTTAGTAGGTGGAATTATTTGGCACAGATGGCAAAGCTACAATGAAGTTCAAAAGTTCATTCAAGAAATTAAAAAAAACAAAAAAACACAAGCAAATTAGTTGTTAGTTGCAATTTTTCTTCTAAAATTGACATTGACAGTCCCTTGCATGTCTCCGGTACCTCCCACTAAACCACTCATTTATAAAATCAGCTACATGAAATAAATTAAATGTTTAATTTATTAATATAATTTTAATTTTTGGCATCATTATTGATTATTGTTTAATATGATGATAGAATTACACTATAACCTAATAGCTTTTTTGCCGAATGAATAATTCTAAGATTCTTCATAAGTTAAAAGGGATCTTTATGTTAACGATATTCAAATTGTCACAAAAAACTGTTTTTTTACACAAAATTTTCGTTCTTTTGAAATAGTATTGTAGAAATACAATCAAGGTTTAAAAGAGCATAAGTAAAAGCCAACTTAAACATTGTTTTATTTATCAGTTCTCAATTAAACAGTAAAATGGTAAACACGATTCTTCCTTTCAGTTCTAAACAGCATTCACCTTGTACGTCCAAGGGCGGTGGCAATGGTGGTGGCACAAATGACGGCGGCTATATTTGGGTCGGTTAAAATGCCTTGCTGTACTACTTTGACAAAAAAGTAAAAAATTTTAGGAGACAAAAAAGGCTTATTCGACATTAGTTGAGTAAGCCTTTTTACATTTGCTTTAAAAATAATGGACAACGCACTGATAATTTTCATCAAAAACCCTATTAAAGGAAAGGTCAAAACCCGAATCGCTCGAACTGTTGGCGATGATGAAGCATTGGCGATTTACCTTCAATTATCTGAAATTACGCGTAATAATGCTTTATTACTGAGGGGGGTAAAAACGTATCTTTTTTATGATGATTTTATCGAAACGAATGATGAATGGTCTAATAATTATTTTGAAAAACACCTTCAAACGGGTAATGACTTAGGTGAGCGTATGCTTAATGCCTTTGGTTTTGTCTTGAAAAAACATACTTCCGCTTGTATTATCGGCAGCGATTGTCCAACACTTTCAGTCGAAATCATGCAACAATCCTTTGATCAATTGGCTTATTATGACACTGTTTTAGGTCCCTCAACCGATGGCGGTTATTATCTTTTAGGCTTAAAAAAAGAGGGTTTTCAAGTAAAAAAAGAAGGCTTAAACCTTTCAACAGCCCTTCATCACTTGTTTGATGATATGGTTTGGAGTACAGAACATGTGCTATCCAATACGTTAAAACGTATAAAAGAAAATCATCAAACTGTTTGCCTATTGCCAGAATTGACAGATATAGATGAAGCAGCAGATTGGCTTATTTTTCAAAAAAACAGAGAATGCAACTAACAGCCTATCTATCTTAGACCCTACCTTTGTCCTCCAAACACCTACTGTCATGTCATTAGTAAAAATATTTACGGGTTCTGCGTCCCACTATCACGCAGAAAAAATCGCTGAAGAGTACGACATTAAACTCGGCTCATTAACACTCAACAAGTTCAGCGACGGCGAAATGCAGCCTGTCATTAACGAAAGTATTCGTGGCGAATATGTCTTTTTCATTCAATCCACTTTTGCACCTTCCGACAATCTGATGGAGCTTTTGTTGATGATTGATGCCGCAAAACGGGCTTCTGCGGGCTATATCACTGCCGTGATTCCGTTTTTTGGTTATGCACGTCAGGATAGAAAAGACAAGCCGCGTGTGCCGATTTCAGCTCGCCTCATCGCTAATATGCTTGAAGCGGCGGGTGTTAATCGCTTGATGACCATGGATTTTCACGCCGACCAATTGCAGGGCTTTTTCGATATTCCAGTTGATCATTTACGTAGCGAACCGATTTTTGTTAATTATTTGAAATCGTTGGATTCCGATACATTCGACATTAACAATGTTCTTTTTGCTTCACCTGATTTGGGTGGCATCAAACGGGCGCGGAATTTTGGTCGTGTTTTAGGTCGTGAGTTCGTGACTTGCTCAAAATATCGTAAAAAAGCGAATGAAATTGCCGAAATGAACGTCATTGGCGATGTCGAAGGCTTTGATGTCGTCCTTGTTGACGATATTGTGGATACAGCGGGGACTTTGTGCAAAGCTGCCGAAGTCATCATGGATAAAGGGGCAAAAAGTGTTCGTGCTTTGGCAACGCATCCTGTTTTGTCCGGCAATGCTTATGACAATATCAATAATTCTGTTTTGGCAGAACTTGTTGTGTGCGATACGATTCCACTCAAACAAGAGTCACCGAAAATAAAGGTCGTTTCAACGGCGAAACTTTTTGCGCGTGCTATCCGCAATACGCATGAGAATCGCTCTATTGAAGCACTTTTCGAACATTCAATTGATT
>JAYTMI010000095.1:0-4415 GCA_043728625.1 Saprospiraceae bacterium
CGTCCGTTGCGTCCGTTTCTATGGTCGTTGATTATTTGAAAAAGGCGCAAAAATTAGATGCAGAAGGCTTCAATACTGTTTTAAAAAGCATCGGCGAAGGATGGAATTATAAGAAAAAAGTGGCTGTTTCGGAAACCGAAAAGACGTATTTGAATACACTTTTAGCTTCTACTTCTGGCGTAAATAAAGACCGTTTGACTCGCTTGATGCAGTCTTGGGAGATTTTGAAAAAACAAGAAGAGAATGACCCCTCAGTACAAACGGTAAAAATCAAGTCTATCCGTGAAATGTTGCAATTTGATGTTAAAAACTTTACCGTTAAAGCAGGAAAAACAGTAGAAATTGTTTTTGAAAACCCCGATGCGATGCAACACAATGTGGTCATTGGCAAACCCAAATCGCTTGAAAAAATCGGTAAAGCGGCGGATAAAATGATAACTGACCCTGATGGTGCATCAAAAAACTATGTACCGAATATTCCCGAAATTTTGTTTTCATCCGCCTTAGTCAATCCCGACCAAACAATACGGTTGCGTTTTACAGCACCTGAAAAAGCGGGTTTGTACCCTTATGTTTGCACATTTCCAGGGCATTGGCGGATAATGAATGGGGTGATGAAAGTAGAATGATTTTGTTAAGTTTATTATTTTCTTTCAAAAAGAAGTGCTGTTCATCGGCACTTCTTTTTTTCTTTGTCAAAATTTTAGATTTATGAAAAAAATCATGTTTTTGATAGGCGTTTTGTTGGTTTTACTGAGGGGGGACGTTGGCGCGCAAAGAACCAAAAGAAAGGTTCAATTACCCGACAAAATACCGACTTCCTTTTCAGAAAAAACAGGCTGGAAAATGCTTTGGCATGACGAATTTGACAATGATTCCATTGACTATCATGTTTGGTGGCCGCAAACAAATGAAAACGTCGGTACGCTCACTTGTTTTACACAACGCCTTGATAATGTGAATATTAAAGATGGTTATTTACATTTAATTAATCGAAAAGAAGATTATCATGGCTATCCGTACACAGGCGGCATGGTGTTTTCGGCACAAAAAATCGAGGTTAACTCAAGGGTGGAAGCGTCTTTTAAAATTCCCAAAGGCAAAAGCCTTTGGCCCTGTTTCTGGTTATTGGGTGGTAAAGATTCCATATATCAAGAAGTAGATATTGCAGAATTTAAGTGCAGTAAACCGACCGAGTTTCAGATTAGCAACCATTTCTCCAGCCCTAAAAAGGCAAAAAATGTCAAACAAGAATTTCGCAGCATCTATACCAAAACGACAGATAATAAACCTTTAGATTTGTCAGAAGACTTTCATATATATGCGGTAGAATGGACAACAAATCAACTTCGGTTCTTTCTCGATGATATTTTGATTTATGAATTAAACAGATATGTGCCACGTTTTTCTATGCATTTAATTTTAAGTATGGGCGTAGGTGGATTAGATGGAAATCCAGAAGCAACAACAATTTTCCCAGCCGAATTCACATTCGATTATGTTCGTATTTATACCAAAACTGAAAAATTTTAACCATGCTCAACGGCTTTATCATCATCCTATCGACAATATTCGTTTTTGCATGTGCTTTTTATTTTTTTTATAAAAATAAATATGCCAACTCCTTGTTTTTCAATATTTTAGGTGGGTTCATACTGAGAGGGTGGTGCGCATCAGATAAGTTTTTACATATATGGGATGAACGCTATCACGCGCTTGTTGCAAAGAATTTGATGAGACACCCATTCCGTCCGACGCTTTATGATAATCCCATTTTTCCTTACGATTTCAAAGCATGGGGTGACAGTCATATTTGGCTTTGTAAACAACCATTGCCGCTTTGGGCAATGGCTGGGAGCATGAAAATTTTTGGTGTAAATGAAATCGCTCTTCGCCTACCGTCACTTATCATCGGTTCTTTGGCAATTGTTTTAACTTTCTTTATCGTTCGTCAATTGTTCAATACTAAAGTTGCGTTTTGGGCTTCCTTTTTTCATGCCATACATGGCTTAACGATTGAAGCAAATGCGGGACGAGATGCAGGTGACCATATTGCCACTTTTTTTACTTTTTTTGTAGAATTAGGCGTTTTAATGGCTGTTTTTTCTAACAAAAAAGAACAAAAACACTTGTTTTCGATTTTGACAGGTGTATGTATGGGTTTAGCTTTTTTATGTAAATGGCAGCCTTCTCTGCTGATTTTACCTATTTGGATGGTTGCTCAATCTGACATCCGCACCGTTTTCCGCAACATCTTACCCCTCATTATCGCAGCTTTTTTGGTCGCGGCACCATGGCAATACTATATTTTTCAAAATTTTCCTACAGAGACAAAGTGGATTTATAGTGCCATGATAGAGCCTATTTCACAAGCTATTCAAGGGCATAGTGGCGCGTGGTGGTTCTATATCGAACAAGTACGTATTACTTTTGGCGAAATCATATACATACCGATATTGTGGTTAACCATTGTTTTTTTTCAGAAAATAAAAAATGAGCATATACGAATTTTAACCGTTTGGCTGTTTTTTCCATTCATCATTTACTCAATGATGGCGACGAAACGGCAATCTTATTTACTTGATTTTGCACCTGCATTTTTCATTTTAACAGCCCTTTTTGTTCAATTTCTTTATGATATTAAAGAAAAAAAGTCAATTTCGCCTTTCATTCTCCAAATGTTTATCGTTTTACTCTTTGCTTTACCTATTCGTTATACCTTTGAACGAGTGAAACCTTTTGAGAAAAAAACAGATGAAATAGGAAAGACAAGGGTACTGAAAAAGTGGCAAAAACAATGGGTAAACGCAGAAAAAACCGTCGTTTTTAATACAATTTCCCCAATTGAAGCGATGTTTTACAATCCAATTGCCGCCGCATATATTTTTATCCCAACAACCGAACAAGTCAACGAATTAACAGCAAAAGGCTATAAAATTGCCATAGTTCGCACTCAAAATATACCGATTGAACTCTTAAATCGAAAAGACATTCTTTTTTTATGAAGACGAAAAACCGCTACAAACTGCTCCTATTATTTGCCTCCATGCTCCTGCTTATCACGGGTTTTTGGAACGGTTTTCCGTTTTTATACCCCGATGATGGCACATATTTTCGCTCTGGTTTTATGCCCGAAATGCCTTTGGATAGACCCATAACTTATGGACTTTTTATTTATGCCACAAGTCTCGGTGGGTTTAGTTTGTGGTTCACAATTGCGATTCAAGGTTTGATGACAACGTGGGTCATTTATCAAGTTTTAAAATCTTATTTTGATTCACAAGATATTGATTTTCAATTTGTTATCCTCATTTTCTTTCTCGTTTTAACAAGCAGTATATCGTTCCTGACGAGTCAATTGATGCCCGATTTTTCGACACCTATTTTACTCCTTTCTCAATTATTATTGGTCACAAACACCCCCCTCAGTAAAAACAGTCGTAATGGACTTTTCGCTCTCTTTTTTCTCACAACTGCCATGCACATCGGGCATTTGGCATTCAATATTCTTTTAATCACACTTTACTTGATTTTGTTTTTTTTCGGAAAATCAAAATACCCTTTTCTCAATATAAAAACGATTGGTGTACTGGCACTTTTGACGGCTATGAGTTTGTTAACGATGTCTGCACCGTTGGCAAAATCGAGTCATGCGTTCAGAATGGGCGATATGGCGCACAAAGGCATTTTGAACAAGGTTTTAGACGAAAAATGTGCAGAAAAACAATGGCAACTCTGCCAATATCGAGACTCGATGCCGACTTCGTTAGAGGATTTTCTCTGGTCTGCCAACAGCCCTCTGAACAAAATGGGCTTGATTGAATCAAAAAAAGAGTTTAATGACATTATTTGGACATCCTATACCACACCTGATTTGTTGAAATTGCACATCGAAGAATCCATCAAGGCGACTCAAAAACAACTCGTATATTACAGCGTCGGCGAAGGCAACGCACCTTTCAAAAAAGGCGACAATGCTTTTGACGCTTTGGAAAAAACGTGTCCCGCTTCGACCCCTCAGTATTTGAGGTCACGTGAGGCAAAAGATGAATTAGAAGTGATCAACAAATTCAATTATTTTTTAAAATATTTTGTTGTTTTACTTTTTTGGGGTTGTTTTATAATGTTGATTAACAAGGTTTTATGGTCAAAGGCATACGTGCGATTGCGATTTTTTCTATCTTTCATATTGATTGGAATATTCCTCAACGCTTGGCTTTCTGCCACACTCATCTATGCCTCAAACCGTTATGGAACGAAAATGATTTGGCTTATTCATCTCTCTTTTTTCCTTATTTTATTGACTGTGTATCATAAAAAAAATGACAATGCAAGCGTGGCTAAACCATAAAATCATCAAGCAAACCACTTGGTTTTTCCTCATTTTGGGCAGCATACTGAGGGGGGCAGTTTGG
>JAYTMI010000096.1:0-1545 GCA_043728625.1 Saprospiraceae bacterium
TTTTTTTCAAATCGCAAATCTCGATTTGTCAATATACCCACCAATTTGCCCCCCTCAGTAATTGGGATGCCACCGATACTGTATTTACGCATCAAAGCCTGTGCATCACTGACTTTTGCGTCAGGTGTGAGCGTCACAGGGTCAATAATCATCCCGCTTTCAGACCGTTTGACGGAGCGAACTTGGTCAGCCTGCTCTTCAATGGACATATTTTTGTGGATGATACCTATGCCGCCTTGTCGTGCAATAGCAATTGCAAGGAGCTTTTCGGTGACTGTATCCATCGCTGCGGATACCAAAGGTGCATTGATTGTAATCTCGCGAGTGAGTTTTGTTGATATATCAACTTCGCGTGGGAGGACTTGTGAGTAAGCAGGGACGAGCAGAACGTCGTCATACGTAAGTGCTTCTCCAAGAAATTTGTCTAAGACTGTTTTTACCGTTTCCATGTGCAAAGTTAGTGAACGGTGGTTGTTCATTCGCCATGATTGGTTTGTTTTTTTTTGAGAATATTTTTTTATTTTTTATAAACAATTGATTATCAGTTTTTTATCTGTTATTATTTGATAAATTAAAATTGAAACGGATATGATTCTAAAAAATAAAACAGAATAATCAATTCCAATGAACAGTGTTAATTATTGGATTTTCTGCTTTTTTCAAACCATTATTATTGAAATATAAAAAAAATACAAATAATATTTTTATTCAAAGGCTTTTTGGCACATGAAAAATCAACTTTGGTATGTATTTTGCAGGAGTAAATTTATAATATATGAAAAATTTTAAAATAAAAAAATCAATTAAAATATTGGCATATAGCATTTTAAGTATAAGCTATTTATTGCAATTCTGTTTTTTTTAATTGATATTTTTTTCCCACAATTTAATCCTCCTTCAAATGACAAAAGCCCTGGCCTTCATTGTATTTCCTATATCCAAATATTAAATCAAATTTTAAATTTAAAATCATGAACCTATTAATGCCTGTTTCTACGCTTATGTCGCGTAAATTTCATGTTGTTTCTGACCTTGACAATGTCAAATTAGTGAAAGAAATTTTTGACCGTAAATCGGTATCGCATATTCTCGTTATGCGTAACGAACGAATTGTTGGTACAGTCACCCGTTGCGATTTTTTAAGCTTTTTTAGTGGACTCAATAAGCAATTTGAGAATGCCACTTTGACGCAGTCCCTTTTGCAGATGTACACTGTTGGTGAAGTGATGAATGGTAAAGTTACTTTTATCGAAGCAAATGACCGCATTCATGTCGCGCTCGAAATGTTCAGGGACAATATTTTTACAGCTTTACCTGTCATTGATGAAGAGGATAGACTTGTTGGTATGGTAACGGCAATGGACATTGTCAAAGCCTTAGCAAAAGAAAAAGCAACTGAATTACATTTCAGTATTTTTTAATCTTACGAGGAATTGCCCCCTCAGTAAAAAAGCCTTTGCATAGGATGCAAAGACTTTTTTTTATGTGTAAACCAGAACCAACTTACAACTTCACAAACCGCCCATTCGACCGAATAAGGCTTGA
>JAYTMI010000097.1:0-1531 GCA_043728625.1 Saprospiraceae bacterium
CGATTCTGAGAGATTGGCTACTTGCAAGGAATGTTGCAAAGTACCGGGGGCATTCATGGATAATTCTTTCAAGAGCGGATGGTTCAAATCACTCAATTCTGCTAAAGAAATGCTCGAAGTAAAACCAAAAAAACCGCCCATTAAAGGTATTAACGGATAAGCCAAAAGCGTCAAAAAACCATTTAATGATAGCCAAATCAAGACCGTCCAATTGATATTAGAAATACTACTTTCTTCTATCAAAGACAATCCAATAAATCCAGCAACATAAATACAAAATACTGTGAAAATGTTCTTAAAAAAATTGCCCCAATAACGGGTATCGAATTGTGAAAAAGCAACGACTAAGCCTGCGAGGATTTGTAAAAATATAAATTCATAACCGGGTGCCGTAATCAAACCCACTATCAACACTATAATAATATGTGTAACAAACGCCAATTCACGGCTATGAAAGTTTTTGATAACAATAGGTGCAATACAAAATGGCACCATATAAGGATTCAAAACATCCGAAACCCGTATGCCATACATCAAATAAGTGAACAAAATAACCCATGACAAGAGAAAAACAATCCATCTGAGTTTAATGAAAACCGAATGATTGTTATTTTTTAAATAAAATAAATATAACATCATCACCAAAGCACAGAGCAAACCATAACCAATTGAAATCAAATAATACTTTTGACTTGAAAAATAGTCGGATTCATATTGTTCTTTGTAAGAATAAAGTTTTTGATAAACGCCCTGCGTAATAATGCCGCCCTTCGGCACTATCAATTCACCGCTTTTGACCATGCCGCGCGAGGTTGTTATTTTATCAAACTCCTGTTGTTTAAATTCCTTCGTTTTATCTGCATTATATTCCAAATTTGTGGAAAGCAAAGGCTCTAAAAGGAATAGCAAAAATTCAGGTTCTTTCAAGCGGGCATAAGGCAGCGAATCGCCAAGCCATTGCTTCGCTTTTTCAAGGGTGAGTATATTTTGAAGCGTTTGTTTCTCTGTCACGTTACCCCTCAGTATATTGATGACAAATTCCTTATCTTTTTTAATGAGAAAAGAATCTTGCTTGAGAATGCCCTTGTGAAAAAGCTTTTCAAGCACATAATTGCCATAATTGAGATACCCCTCAGTATTTTTAGCGACATCAGCATATTGAGTGCGATTGCGTTTGAGTTGAGCATCAAAAGATTGTGTGAATTCCTTCTTTTTAACTTTAATAACCTCTAAATCAATCTCATAAAAAGGAGAAAAATCACGCTCACTCGCGATGCGGTCTTCATCGATTTCATCCTGCGTTTTTTTAATGGCAAAATCAAAATTGGCGAACAAATCATCATAAAGCCAAGTCTGCCCCAGAGCAAAACGGTACTTAAATTTGGCATTGGTAGGAAACAGGAAAGCCAACGCCACTATGACCCCCAATACGACCAAATATTTTGTAAAATTTGGAATCCGTTGAAATATTTTATCAAATATTTTATTCATTTAAAAGACATTGATTGTCATTGATTTATATAAAAATGGT
>JAYTMI010000098.1:0-5155 GCA_043728625.1 Saprospiraceae bacterium
ATTAGTAAGAAGTCAACAGGCGGGAAGCGGTCATTTGAGAGTGGATAGTTTGAATTTAATTCAAAGCGGACTTTACACCATACTTATCATGGAAACATCGGGTAATCAAACCGTGTCCTCTATTGGTTTTGCTTTGCATAAAGTCAACTCGCCTTCTTATAACTTGATTAATTATCATATTAACGCAGACTTACCCAATCTTAGCTATGGCTCTATGCAAGCTCTCTCTTTTAATGGGATACAGAATGACAAAATCGTTTTTCGAGTCGCAACCTTTTATTCGAGTATCAATTTTGTAGTAGAAGTTTACGCGCCAAACGGCAACTTGATTCGCCAACAACAAACCAGTAACAATGTCATTAGAGTAGATAATTTGACTTTACCTCAAAATGGTATTTATACTATTTTGGTGATGGAAAAGACGGGCAATCAATCAGTTTCGTCAATTGGCTATTCTTTGCAAAAAGTCAATTCCCCGAATATAACCCTGACACCTATCAATTCCAATACACTCATGCCTGATTTGAATACCTACGCCGCTATTCACCCCTTGGCTTTCAATGCAACAGCAAACGACCGCATTACATTCCGTCTGGGCGGTGAAACAGCTCCCCCTCAGTATCAAGTCGAAATTTACACGCCAACGGGAATCCTTTTGGACATGAAACAAACATCAACAGGTTATATTCGTTTCGATAGTTTGATTTTGCCTGCAACAGGTATTTATACCATTCTCGTGATGGACGATGATGGTAAAGACCAAAGTTTTTTTGGCTATGGCGTGTCACTTCAGAAAGTCAATCAAGCAGCCATTTCGCTAACACCTATTAATGCCAATGTCCCGATGCCTGCTTTAGACTATGGTTTTATCAACCCGATTGCGGTAAACGTCGAGGCAGGTGATCGAATTATGCTAAGACTTGGGGCAGGTACGACGACCCCTCAGTATCAAATTGAAATTTATGACCCCTTGGGCAGGCAAGTAGCGATTAAAAATACAACAACAGGCTATATTCGTTTTGATAGTATGACTTTGACAACATCAGGTGTTTACACTTTTTTGATAATGGAGAAATTGGGTTTGATTCAGACGGGCTCAAATTTTGGGGTATCTATTCAGAAAACCAATTCGCCTACTATTTCGCGCACCGCTATTAATGCCAATATAGCAATGCCCAATTTAAGTTATGGCTTTACACAACCAATAGCCGTGAATGTTCAGTCGGGCGACAAAATAGCACTGCGTTTAGGATCTTTCTCTGCAACCCCTCAGTATCAAGTCGAGGTATACGACCCGGCAGGTCGACAAGTAGCCATTTCAGAAACAAAAACTGGTTATTTGCGATTCAACAATATGACACTTTCAGAAACAGGTATTTACACGTTTCTGATAATGGACAAGTTCGGCAGACAAACTGTATCAACAGGTTATGGCATTTCGATACAAAAGGTCAACACACCAAATATTACCCTAACGACTTACAATACCAATGACGCACCCTCACTTTTGGATTATGGAGCCATTAATCCTTTGACTTTCAATGCCTTAGTCGGCGAGCGCGCTACTTTCCGCGTGAGCAGTTCGAGCAACAGTTTCAATTTTCAAATTGAACTCTACGACGCTTCGGGCAATTTTATCGTCACACGAACAGGTACAAATGGCAGCCTGAGAATAGACAGTTTTACGATTGCCCAATCAGGTCGATACACCTTGCTTTATATGGAAAGTAACGGGCGGCAAACAGTCACTTCATTCGGTACTTCCTTACAAAGGCGCACAAATCTGCCCAATAATCCTACTGTTTTGATAAGCCAGCAAACTGTATCCGCTACATTTAGCCAATATAGCCAAATTACACCTTACGTTTTTACAGCTAAGGCAGGCGACAATTTTGGCGTAACTATGAGTAGTAATTTTTCGTCCGTACGTCCACGTATGGAGCTTTTTGGTCCTGACGGCACTTTACTGCGTTTTGGTACTGCTTCAAGTTCATTGGGGTTCAATTCAATTCGATTGTCGCAAACAGGTCAATTTGTCTTATGGGCAATGGACGATAATGGACGCAATAGTGGTGATTATTTACTCAACTACCAATTGATAGTAGGTACAAAAGAAATTAATGAAGTCAAGTCAGTCCAAGTAATGCCCAATCCTGCCACAACAATTTGCCAAATTGAATATGAAGCAAAAGGTGGTGAAAAAGCAGATTTCATGATTTTTACTGAGGGGGGTGTTTTGGCATCTGCTGTTCGAGGCATCGTTTGTAAAGCAAATAAAAACCTCTTGTCTTGTGATGTGAGTAATTTAGCTGCAGGGGTTTATGTCTGTCGTTTACAAGTTGACGGAGCGACATCTGTTCGGCGTTTGGTGGTAGTGCATTAGATTTTTGAAATCACATCTGATTTAGCTAAGAAAAAACAGTAAAAATAATAGTGATATCTTGCTCAGAGCTATGAGATTTTGGAATTGTGAGAATTATATCAAAAAACAAACCGCACAATGGAAAAATCAATCTCTTTGAATATTCAACGTTTGGCATTTAGGCTTATCATCTTTTTGACACCCCTAAATATCCAAGCACAACCTTGTATAGGAATGCCAGATACTACGCCACTAAAATTGTGTTATATCCCCAATAATCGTTGTAATGGTGACTGTGGTTATACTTTAGATGGTAACTATATGCGCTTGTCTTCTACCATAAAACTTACAAATCCAGCGAATTTTGGTCTGTCGGGTGTAGTAAAACGTTCAGTCATCCCATTACCACTCAATGGGAGAATTACACCTACCCTTATTTCTCAGTCGCAATGCAATATTGTTTTCGTGGGTGGTTTTAGTGGAGGTGGTTCTTCTATCAATTCCTTGATTCCGATTTCAGAACTCAACGCCATCCGAGATTGGTCTTTTCAGAATTCTAAAAACCTCGCTATAATTTCTCAACATGAGACTTCTATTTGGGGCTATAGTGTTAACAACAACAATATAAACCCAAACAAACCCACCAACGAAGGCTTACAAACCCAAATTTTTAATGGACCTTTCGGGCGTGTCAATAATTTCAATCAAGGTGGTTCATTTCAAGGTACTCTAAATCCCGTTAATACTTCATTTACAGTTTTAGCCACCGATAATACGGGGCTTGATACTAAAATGGTTATAGGTTTAGACAGTACTACAAATGATATAATCGTAAGTGATGTGGATATTTTTACCACTTTAGGTGGTATTTCGTCTGGCGGCAATATTGTCAATAATAATGATAGGCTTTTTGCTAACATCATCGCATATTCGATGGAATTGGCTAATCATACACGACCTAAACGCATTAGTTACAATTTCTCAATATGCTCTGGTGATTCCGTTTTAGTCGAAAATAGGGTATTTAAAACAGGCGGTCAATTTATTTTTCTAAAAGATTCGGCTCTCAATTGCTCAGATACTATAAATATCAAAATCCTTATGGATACCATCAGCATAGCATCAATTTCAGCAGGTAATGATATGACGATTCGGATAGGTTTGACAGCACAACTTAACGGCAGTTTGCCTCCTAACAGCACTGGCTTTTGGCGCGGATTATCGAGCAATCCCTTAGTAGCGACGTTCTCAAATCCGAATGTGGGAGCTTCGACCGTGACCGTTAGCGTACCAGGTCGCTATGGTTTTGTTTTAACAGCAACAACGGCTTGTGCGACGGCAAGTGATACGGTTTTTATGACTTTCGTCAACTGTTTTCCTTCCAATGCTTTGCAATTCACGGGCAGCAACGACCGCGTGACTTGTGACAGTCCCGTCAATGGTTTATTCAATTTTCAAACAAACGGCACAATAGAAGCATGGGTAAAAGTCAATGCTGCCTTACCTGCACTCGGAAGTGGTACGTGTCGTGTGGTTTTAGGGAAAGATGAAAATGCAGGGAATAATGTCCCGAAATGGTTTTTCGGTTTGCAGCAAGGTGGTTTGGCTTTTCATATCAATGGGGCGGGTTATAATTCAGGCTATTGGGTTAATTCTTCCGCTTTCGCGCAACCGACAAGTGGTACATGGTATCATGTCGCCATGACAAAACAAGGCAATACTTATACTTTTTTCCTAAATGGCAATAGAGTTGGTGGCGGTAATTTGGCTTTTCCTGTTGTACCAACAAAAGCACCTTTAACAATCGGTTTTGGCGAACCTTGTTGTCAATCCGATGATGTGATTGATGAAGTTAAATTTTGGAATACTGTTCGGACAGATGCAGAAATTCAAGCAGACAAAACGGATTGCCCAATGTCCAATCAAACAGGACTGATTGCTTTCTATCCAATGAATGACAATGCAGGACAAACGACCGTCGCCGACCGCAGCCAATATGGAAACAACGGCACTTTGACGAATATGAATGTGCTAACGGCTTGGGTTGTAGGTGTTCAAACAGCGTGCAATAGTTCTCAAACAATTCGCATTGATACGACGATTTGCCGAGGGGATTCTGTTTTTATTCAAAACCGTTGGTTGCGCGATACAACACTTTATACCTTCCAATCTTTTACGCCTGATAGTTGTTTAATAAAAACGATTTGGCAAGTACATTTTAGAACGCAAATGACGATAACAAATGTAACAGTTAAATCTTGCAACCCAACTCAAGTGGGCATAAAAAGAGATACTTTGGTTTCATTACTGAGGGGATGCCGCGACTCGATTATCATAACAACTACAATCTTGATTGATAAAATTCGGATTCAAACTAGAGATTCTACTTGCAATCTACTTTTAGTCGGAATAAAGAGTGATACTTTCCGATCAATAATATCAGGGTGTGATTCGATTGTTGAAAAAATAACGACTCTTCGCCAACCTAATATTGTAGAAAAAAAATTAGAACTTGCGATAAACTACAAGCGGATGTCGTTCGGGCAGACACTACGAGGTCACTTGAAGGGTGTTTGTTCATCACACGTACAACATTTATTTATATAAAACCTGATACCATTCAGAGGAATCATATTGCTTGTGATTCTTCCTTTTTTAACGGAAATTGGTATAAAATATCTGGTGTTTACACTCAAAATATTAAATCAATAGTTGGTTGTGACTCTCTTTTTATTGTTTTAAATTTAACTGTAAGCACACGCTTTTTTGAGCGGGTTGAACGACTTATTTGCT
>JAYTMI010000099.1:0-2588 GCA_043728625.1 Saprospiraceae bacterium
GAGGCAATGCGGCGCATCGGATAGGGGACAGGATAGTATTTTTGTCCTAAAGCAAAACTGATGGTAGCCATTGCAAAATAACAAATCAATGTTGCCCAAGCAGAACCGACATAACCCATTGTTGGAATCCATAACCAGTTGAGAATCACCGTAATGGCTGCGCCAATGAGACTGACGACTGCACCCATTTTGGTTTTGTCTGTGAGTTTATACCAAATTGAGAGGTTGTAATAGGCACCTAAAAAGACATTTGCCATGAGCAAAATAGGAACAACAGTCAAGCCTTCCCAATAGTCTTTGCCAATAAAACTTTTGAAAATATCGAGATATAACAGCACAGCTACAAAAATCGTCGCACATATCAACATAAAATATTGCATCACTCGGGCATAAATAAGGCGTGAATCTGACTCTTTCGCTTGTGCAAAAAAGAAGGGTTCTGCCCCAAACCGAAAAGCTTGAATGAACAACGTGATGATGATAGCGAGTTTGTAATTGGCAGAATAAATACCTATTTGTATTTCTGCTGTCGCTTGGTCAGTGATGAGGTATTTTAATAAAACACGGTCAAGGGTCTCATTTATCATACCTGCGAAGCCCATAAAAATCAAGGGATAGGCATACGTGAACATGTCTTGCCACAGTTTTTTGTCTAATCCATGCTTTAAAAGCCGCAATTCATTCATAAAAAAAGGCAAAATGACAATGCTTGACATCACATTTGCGATAAACATCCACTTGATAGACACCCCCTCAGTATCAAGCGGTGCGAGTAGTCCACGAGTGGATAAGAAAGGCACAACGATATAAAACAGTAAATTTAAACCGATATTAACACCAATACTCAATAGACGGAGCATGGCAAAACGCAAAGGATTGTTTTGATAGCGCAGCCAAGCAAATGGTATTGTTGTGATGGCATCTGCCCCAAAAATGATGGCGAAAAAGATGAAATACAGCTCACGCCCTTCGTTTTTCGTCCAATTTGCCAATGGAGTAGCGAAAATGATGATTAAAGCACTTAAAATGAGCGATGATATAGCAACTGAAATGGCAGAAGTTGAGAATACTTTTTCTTTATCAGTGGACTCTTTTTGAGCGAATCGAAAGAAAGCCGTTTCCATGCCATAGGTATATATAACGCCCATAAATGCGGCGATGGCATAAAACCAAGATGCTGCGCCGTATTCACCTGGGTCGAGTACACGCGTATATATAGGTACGAGTAGATAGTTCAGAAACCGCCCAACGATGCTCGATAAACCATAGACGGCTGTTTGTCCTGCTAATTTTTTTATCACGGATTAAGACAGATTATACTGATTTTTAGATTGAGGATATTTGAGGTGCAATTTTAGTTAATTTAAGGCTTAACTCGGTTTATCTTTGCTTTTTTAAACTTAGCCATAGACCTAATTGGTTTAATTTTTTGTATTTTTATGAAAAACGGTATAAAAAACCTCATTTTCGACTTCGGAAATGTTATTATTGACCTTGATATTGATAGGACTTGGGCATCGTTGCAACATTTTGTCGGCGATGATTATGCGCAAAAACTGAAAGCAGTTTATCCTGTTGGAGACGTTTTTATTGATTTTGAAGTGGGCAAAATTTCGGAACAGACGTTTTTAGAGACCTTGCGTTCTGTCGCAAATGCCCCCCTCAGTATCTGGCAAGTCAAAGAGGCTTGGAATGCGATGTTGTTGACGATTAAGCCTGAACGGTTTGAAATGCTTTTACGGTTGCGGAACACATATCGCGTTTTTTTGTTGTCAAATACCAACGAAACACATTTGAGCTTTGTTGATGGTTATTTGCGAACGATTTATGGGTTTGATATTCAACATTTTAGCAAAACTTATTTTGACAAGGCGTATTATTCACACATTGTTGGTTTGCGTAAACCGAATGATAATATTTATGAATTTGTCCTAAATGATGCGGGTTTGAAAGCCGAAGAATCGCTGTTTTTTGATGATGTGCCCGAAAATACTGAGGGGGCAAAACGAGTGGGTTTGAATGTATATTTGCATCGAGTTGGCGATGAAATTGTGGACGTTTTGAAGGACTTTTAAACAACATACTTGATTTTGGAGCAAAAAAAGAAACATATTACCAAAGAGGTTGCGCTGCAAAAACTGCAAGCCTATTGTGCTTATCAAGAGCGTTGTCACTCTGAAGTGACGAATAAACTGCGTGATTTAGGCATCTTTGGCGATACAGCAGATGCTATTATGGCACAACTAATTGAAGATAATTTTTTGAACGAAGAGCGTTTTGCGATTGCTTATGCACGTGGCAAGTTTCGGATGAAAAGTTGGGGTAAAATTAGGATTCAACAAGAACTGAAAATGCGGCACATTCCTGATTATTCGATTGCACAAGCTATGAAAGCGATTGATACTGAGGGGGGGTATTTGGAAACGCTGAAACGGGTTATTGCACAAAAGTCGCTTGAATATGCCGATAATGACCCTCAAAAAACATCGAAACTGTTTGCTTATGCCTTCCGTCGTGGGTTTGAATCGGAGTTGATTGGTGATGTTTTGAAGCGTATGCGGCTTGGGGAGAATGAATTTTGAAAAAAA
>JAYTMI010000100.1:0-1828 GCA_043728625.1 Saprospiraceae bacterium
ATGTTTGGAGTCAGTTCTGTTGGCTTGATGTATAAATTTTTTTGGATAAATTAATGGAAGTGCAATTGAGAACAGCTATTCGGATAATTTAAATGGAAATGTATGGGGGTGCGTTAAGTGAAATGTTACAAGCAACTTTATTAGCGACCTGCTAACATCAAACTGTATCGCTTTGAACTAACTTTTTTGGAATCACTTTGGAACTGCAACCGACACCGCTTTGAACGGCAACCGCACAAAAAAATAAAAAAAAATCTCCACCCCACGAAAATTTTTAACGCCACCGCACAAAACACACTTTCATTTTTTTTGCAACCGCACCAAAAACCCACCACAGAAAAAAAAATGAAAGAGTGTTTTCCCCACCGCTTTATCCGGCTTCGTAGCATACCTTTCTACTAATTTGTAGAACTCATATTCAATTTATTTTTCAAAAACATTTGGAGATATGGATTCAATATCTATTTTTGCAGCGTTTTGTAGAACTCATATTGAAGAATAAACATTGAAAACGACACTAAAAGACATCGCAACCATCCAAACAGGGATTTTCGCCAAGACGGATTCCAAAGGGGACATTGTGTATTTACAAGCCAAACATTTCAGCGAAACCGGACAACTTCACACTATTCTGCACCCCGACATTAAAGCTGACAACATCACCGAAAAACATTTGCTGAGAAGCGGTGATGTTTTGTTCGCAGCGAAAGGAACTAAAAACTTTGCGGCAGTTTATGAGAACCACAACGAACCGGCTGTTGCCTCAACTTCTTTTTTTATTATCAGGTTGCATGACAAAAATATCCTACCGGAATTTTTGGTTTGGTTAATCAGCCATCCGACCTCACAAAAATTTCTTAAAGGAAAAGCAATCGGAAGTTCAATCGCTTCCATTTCAAAAACTGTTTTAGAAGAATTAGAAATTTTCATTCCAGATTTGCAAATACAGCAAGCTGTTTTGCAAATCACAAAACTTCGTAACACAGAAAAAAAATTGCATCAGCAAATTCAATCACTCAGAGAAAAACAAATTCAACAAGAAATAATTAACGCCATAAAATAAATGACAATGAAAAAAATAACTCAGAAGGACATCAACGATGCAGTTTGGAAAGCTTGCGACACTTTTCGTGGAAGCATTGACCCAGGTGTTTACAAGGACTATGTTCTTACAATGCTTTTCATAAAATATCTCAGCGATGTGCATGATGATAAATATGAAACGCACTTGAAAAAATACAATGGCGATAAAGAAAGAGCAGACCGTGCAATGAAGCACGAAAGATTTGTTGTGCCTGAACACAGCCACTTCAAATATTTATTTGAACACCGCAACGAATCAAACATCGGAGAACTTATCAATGTTGGCTTAACAGATTTGGAAGAAGCCAATCGTGAAAAACTTTACAGCGAAGACGGTGCAGGTATTTTCCAAAACATAGATTTCAACAGTAGCAAAATTGGTGAGACCAAAGACAAGAACACACGATTGAAAAACTTGTTGCTTGATTTCAACAAAGAAGAATTGGACTTGCGACCATCACACTTGGATGGAGTTGACATCATTGGTGGTGCTTACATGTTTCTGATTGAAAACTTCGCCAGTGATGCAGGAAAAAAAGCCGGAGAATTTTTTACACCTAAAGAAGTTTCTACACTCATTGCCAAACTCACAAAATCAAAACCGGGTTCACGAATTTGTGACCCGACTTGCGGCTCTGCTTCTCTCCTTATTAAAGCCGGAGAAGAAGTTGGCTCAGATAATTTTTCGCTTTACGGACAGGAAGCCAACGGCAGCACCTGGGCTTTGGCGGTGATGAATATGTTT
>JAYTMI010000101.1:0-8294 GCA_043728625.1 Saprospiraceae bacterium
GATATGCGTATCAGAAACAGCCCCACTCAAACCCGCAGCAAGGGCAAAAGGCACTGTCAAACCATCGCTCATGCCGATAACGACATCCGATAAAAGTTCAGAACTTTGAAAATGCGCCTCATGGTGATGATGCGGGTCATAATCGGGTTTGTGATGAAGATGTGTATCCATGATAAATGATGAGTTATGAATGATAAATGATGAGTTATGAATAATGAATGATAAATTTTCAAAGTATTGATTTACACCACTTTGTAAATTCATCACTCATCATTTATCATTCATCATTCCTTAACATGCTACCCCCTCAGTATTTTGAGGTCTTTTTGAAAGGTAAAATTAAAATTTCGAGTTTAAATGAAACTTGCTAACTTTCCGAAATCAAAAAAAAACGAAATTATTTCACTTAAAACGCAAAACTATGAATTCAGTTGATAGTATAAAAATCAACTTCAATCCTGATAACTTATTGGTTCTCAATATCATTTTAGCCTTATTGATGTTCAGCATTGCGCTCGACATTCGCAAAGATGATTTTGAGATGTTGTGGAAAAACCCCAAACCTGCCATTGTTGGTATGTTTGGGCAACTCATTATTTTACCTTTGGTGACGATCGGGTTGGTTTTTGTCTTCAATCCCCCCCCCTCAGTAGCTTTGGGCATGGTTGCCATTTCAGCGTGTCCAGGCGGCAATAATTCAAATTACACGACGCATTTGGCACGCGGCAATACCGCTTTGGCGATAACCACAACTTCTGTTTCAGTTCTCGTTTGTATCGTTACGATGCCACTTTATATCTGGTTGGGTGCTAAAGTCATTCCCAATATTTCCAGTTTGCAACGCGAAATATCAATTAACCCACTCGATATGATAGCCATTGTCGGTGGACTTATTTTGACACCTTTGTTGATAGGCATGTATATTAATAGTCGTTTTCCTGCTTTCGCAAACCTTATTCGTAAACCCTTTAAGATATTATCACTCATTATGTTTTTCGGGTTGATATTCGGAGCGATAGGTTCTAACTTAGAAAATATTGTCCACTACATTGGCGATGTTTTTTTTATTGTTTTGATTCTCAACGCTTTAGCTTATGCTATTGGTTATTACAATGGTAAAATAAATAAATTGAACGAAGCCGATTGTCGCGCCCTTACATTCGAAACAGGCATTCACAACGTCACTCTGGCATTGATAATCGTATTCAATTTTTTCGATGGATTAGGCGGCATGGCATTAGTCGCCGCATGGTATGGGATTTGGGATTTGATGACAGGATTCTCTTTAGCGATTTGGTGGGGACGTAATGGTTTGAATACTGAGGGGGTCAAAACTAAAATCATTTGAAATCCGTTTTTCCTATATTAGAATTTTAAATCTAAAATTTGAAATTTTCATTCGTATTAAGCAGTCAGAAAGTAGGACAACTTGATTTACTATATCTATATTTGCCCCAATCAAAGTGTTATTATTAAACAAAAAAATAAGTAAGAAATGATGGGTATTAACTTACTCGACTTCGTAAAAAGTCAAATCGGAAAAGGGGTAATGGCAAAAGTGGCTGGACTTTTAGGTGAAAAAGAAGCTGTTACACAAAAAGCTATGGATATTTTACTCCCCTCAGTATTGGGCGGCATGGCTAATCAAGCAACAACATTAAGTGGTGCAGATAATTTACTGGGCATAATTAACCAAAGTAGTTATGATGGTAGCATTTTAAATTCGTTGAACACTTTGCTCAGTAGTGGCTCAGAGACACAAGGATTGCTGAAAAATGGCGGCAATATTGCCCATACATTGTTTGGCAACAAGGTAAGCGGTATTGTCAATTGGGTGGCAACTCATGTGGGTATTAAAACAGGTTCAGCATCGAGTTTAATCAATTTAGCTGCTCCGCTTCTTTTGGGTGCTGTTAGTAAAAACATGGACAGCAGCCGCACTGCCAGCAGTTTGGTGAGTTTACTCGGTAGTCAAATATCTTTTTTGAAAACTGCTTTACCTCCTGAATTAATCAATGTTTTGGGTTTGAAACAACTGAAATTGGATTCTGCAACACCCAATTCGACATATAGAGCTGTGAGTAATATACCGAAATCTTATATAAACACTGACGAAAAACCTCTTTTGAAGCGTTTATTGCCTTGGGTTATACTATTAGCCGCTGGTTTAATCGGTTTATATTATTTACGTGTTTATAAAACCTCCTTACCAGAAGTACCTACGACAACGCCTGTCATTGATTCAACCAAAACTGGATTACCACCTTTACCGACCGAAACAGCGACCAGTGAAAAGGTTTTGAAATTGAACGGCAGTGAGCTAAAAGTGAAAACAGGTTCTTTCCTGGATTTACTTTACACAACGATAACGGACGCAAATGCCGATTTATCGAAGCCATTAATCTTTGAAAATGTCACTTTTGCAAAATACAAAACGGAGTTGACCGACAGTTCGAAAATTCCGCTCGATGATTTGGTCAAAATTTTGAACGCTTTCCCTAATGTTCAAATCAAAATAAATGGCTATACTGACAGTCGGGGTGATGCCTCTGAAAATAAGGAATTGTCAAGAGGTCGTGCCGCATCAGTCAAGTTATACCTATCTTCAAAAGGCATAACAAGGGAGCGTTTGACATCTGAAGGCTTCGGTCAAGCTAACCCGATTGAAGATAATGAAACGGAAGCAGGTCGGGCTAAGAATCGGCGGATTGAAGCGGTTGTTACGAAAAAGTAAAAATTGAAATTTATTTGCTTAACAATAGGGCTTGTATTTGGCAATAAATGCAAGCTCTATTGTTACAATTAAACCGATTCTAAAAGATAAAATCGTAAATTTGCTGGCTAAAAAATCCAGTAGAGTCATTTTTTCTATTCATAGAAAAAAAACGAATCATGCAATACATCGGCTATTTATTTTTCCGGCTCATCGTTTTCAAATTTAGTCTCATCCCTTTCAGGATGTTATATAAATTTGCAGATTTCCTCGCATGGTTGTTATATAAAGTAATTGGCTATCGTAAAGATGTGGTATTTAAGCAACTACGCGATTCATTTCCATCAAAATCCGCGACAGAAATTGAGCACATTGCGAAGGCATCTTATCAAAATTTGGCAGATATTATCGTCGAAAGCATCAAAGGTTTCAGTATGACAGAAGCAGATTTTCGTCGTCGCTATGTGTTTACAAACCCCTCAGTAACCAATGAATTGACGGTAAGAGGGCAGAGTGTTATACACGTTGCCGCACATTATGGCAATTGGGAATGGGGTGTTATCACCTATCCGCTTTTTGTGAACCGCCCAATTTTGGGGTTTTATAAGCCTTTGTCTAATGTTTATATGGAAAAATATGGACGAACACAGCGTGGGAAATTTGATATTCATCTCATTCCAATAGGTCAAACCGCACAGGCTTTTGTTGATTTCAAAGACCAAGCGACGACTTATGCCTTCGTGAGTGACCAAAGCACTTGGTCAGACAAGGCGCATTGGGTAACGTTTTTGGGGCAGGAGACAGCTTGCCCGCCAGGTGCAGATAAATATGCAAGAGTCTTGAATGCGACTGTTTTTTATATGAATATTCAACGTGTTCAGCGTGGATATTATGAATTGAGCTTTGAATTACTTGCCGAAAATCCTGTATCTTTGCCCGAGGAAGAAGTAACAAAACGCTTCATGGCAAGGTTGGAAACCCTTATCCATGAAAAGCCTGAAGACTGGTTATGGTCT
This sequence comes from Saprospiraceae bacterium, assembly GCA_043728625.1. Taxonomy (GTDB): domain Bacteria; phylum Bacteroidota; class Bacteroidia; order Chitinophagales; family Saprospiraceae; genus JAAFJT01. The sequence goes on from JAYTMI010000101.1 coordinate 3,730, forward strand.
CATAAGCGTTGGAAGAAAAAACGGACTTAGATACCCATAAAATACTGAGGGGATACTTCGATGAAAAAAAACGTATATTATTTATCGAAAAATTTCTAAATTTAGACCAAAATCGAGTTTTGGATACTATTTCAACAAATTAATGTTGCAAGGCTAACCAAGCTACCTTATTTTTGCATCACCGATATTAAAGCTCACCTATTACACGATTATCATAATTTTTTTCAAATATTTTGCTGTTTATTTCAAAATAAACAAAATATTTATGTACACTTACTATTAAATAAATTTCGTGAACTAATTAAAGTGACTTTTCCCATGATGAAATCATTACTACGCATCGTGTTACCAACACTGCTCATGCTCACTCTTACCGCTTGTGGTAACGACAACGATTTGACACCTGAACCGACTAAACTTGTCAAAGATTTTGACTCTCAAGGTGTTCAACAATGGCAAGATCTGTTTCTTCAAATCGAACGCTACGCCGCAGTCTATCGTCCTTGCCCTGCTGCACGTATGCTGGGCTATGTTGGTTTAGCTGCCTATGAATCCGCTGTACCGGGTATGCCTAATTACCAATCATTAGCACCGCGTATTCCTGGTTTAGAAATTCCAGCAATAGAAGAAGGCAAAGAATACCATTGGCCTACAGTTGTGAATAATACTTATGCCTTTATGTACAAAAAATTTTTTGCTAATGTACGTGCCAGCGACCAATTTAAAATCGCTTCGCTTGAAAGCAGTTTGAATGTTCAATATTCAAGCAGCGTCAATTCAGAGGTTTACAAACGCTCACGCGAATATGGTCAGCGTGTTGCCTCTGTTGTATGGGATTTTTCTGTAACAGATAAAGAAGGGCATGACAAATATCTCGACCCTCGCCCAGCAACTTATACGCCTCCAACGGGAGTTGGTAAATGGGTGAAAACACTTCCAGGTAATGAAGCGGCGATGTACCCTTACTGGGGTAAAGTACGTACTTTTGCTATCAAAGAAGAGGATAAATTGGCTCGTCCCCCCATCCCTTATTCAGAAGATAAAACTTCGGCTTACTATGCTCAAGCGCTTGAAGTCTATTCTTCTACAACACCACAAACGTATGAAAATCAATGGATTGCAGAGTTTTGGAGTGACGATGTTTTAGGCTTTACTTTTAGCCCACCTTCACGTTGGGTGGCAATCACCAATGAGGTTTTAGCGCAAGAAAAATCTACTCTCGAAACAGCTATTATTGCGTCTGCCAAAGTAGGTTTGGCACTCAATGACGCTTCTGTAGCTTGTTGGAATTCGAAATTCGTTTATAATGTTGAGCGTCCAGTAACTTACATCAATAAATTCATCAATCCAAACTGGAATGTGGCAAGTTTGACAAGTACTGGTTTCTTAGGATCAACGCCATCTTTTCCAGCATATCCAAGTGGTCATTCTACATTTGGTGCTGCGGCTGCCGAAGCTTTGACATCGGTATTTGGCTATTCTGTTCCTATGACTGACCGTTGCCACGAGGGACGTACTGACTTTAATGGCAAACCACGTGCTTTCAATTCTTTCTACGAAATGTCAGAAGAAAACGCTTATTCACGTATCTATTTAGGTGTCCATTTCCGTATGGACTGTTCGGAAGGTGTGCGTATGGGCTACCAAATCGGTCGTCGCGTAAATGCCTTACCTTTCAAAAAAGTATTATAAACACTTTATTTTCATATATTATAAACAAAAGAACCTAACTCACAGCAATAGATGAGTTAGGTTCTTTTGTTTATAAAAACGATTACTGAATTTGGGTATGAAAATTGCAAATCCAGTAGTATTACACGTAATTTAACTTCAAAGTTTTTTAATTAAAGTAAAGAATTAGTTAAAGCTCCCTCATCATCGGTTCGATACTGAGGGAGCTTTTTTTATGCCTTTTTTAAAAGATGTTTATTCAAACTTAAAGTTAAGCGATGCAGTCCTTCCTTTAAATCTTCTTTTGAAGGATAACCAAACCCAATACGGAAATAGCGTTCCGACTGCTCAAACCAATGCCCATAGCCCACAACTGTTTGATAATCATGGTATAAAGTATGTTGAAAATCATTAAAATTATCAAATATTAATCCTTCCTTTAATCTTAAAAAACCTACCGTCCCCGCTTGCGGCTCAACCCATTCCAAAAATCGTTGCTCAGACATCCACGTTTTCATGAAAGAAAAATTCTCTCGAATATGGGCATGTATCGGTTCTAAAAACGCCTTTTTTTGCGCCAACAAATGCTCTGCAATCGCTTCATCAATAACAGGATTGCCCAATATCATTTGCTCTTTGGCAGCTAAAAGTTTGTACATCAATTGTTTATCTTTTGAAATCAACCAACCAATCCGAATGCCCGGCGCACCAAAGGCTTTCGATAAAGAACAAACAGAAATAACCTTTTCAGACAAAGAAGCCGTATATGGTAAAAGTGGTGTTTGAAAATTCAAATCACGATACGTCTCATCCACAAGTATATAACAGCCTTTTGCTTCTGCTATTTCAATAATCGCTTTAATCGTTTCAGGCGCATACAATTTGCCTGTTGGATTGTGCGGATTCGTCAAACTGATGAGTTTAGTATTAGATTTTATGGCTCTAAGTACCCCCTCAGTATCAAGGTCAAAATTTTGATTAAAATCCAAATCTACAACCGTCATTTCACAACCTATCGCTCGCGGTGTTTCCAAATTAGTCGCATAATTGGGTCGAATAACCACAATATGGTCGTTTTTGCTTAGTAAAGTCGTCGAAATCATAAACAAAGCCATCACCGCGCCCGTTGTGACCAAGACATCATCTATGGTAAAATTAGGGCTGTTTTCGAGAATCAATGACCGCAACGCAACGCTACCTCGATGTTCAGGATAAGCCAAAATGAGGTGCGAAAGGTCAATATTTAATTCGTTAAAAGGTAAGTCACGAACCGAACTTTCTGCTAAATTGTAACGTATTGTACAGTAGCCCATTTCTTCAGGTGATTCAATTTCAATCGGCATTCTGCGATAATCCATACTTTTTTTTGTTTACTTTGTTTTAAAATATTTATCAAAATTACTTGATTTTGTTTTAAATTGATAATTTTGTCCTTTAATTTCTATAAAAAATAAAAAACTTTGGCGACACGAATTTCACCAATTACACGAATTAAAATGAAGAAATTGTAGAGATTTTCAAATCTAAATCATAAAAAATCAATTCGTGTAATTTGTGCAATTCGTGTCACCTTAAAAGCGATAAAAATTTAAAATTATGAACGAAGAAGTAAGATACGAAGACGACAACATCAGAACCCTCGACTGGAAAGAGCATATCAGACTACGTCCAGGCATGTACATCGGCAAATTAGGTGACGGCACATCACCTGACGACGGTATTTATGTCCTTTTAAAAGAAATTATCGACAACTCCATAGACGAATACGTCATGGGTCATGGCAAAAATATTGATATTAAAATAGAAGAAGGTACGGTTGTCGTTCGTGATTTTGGGCGCGGCATCCCGCTTGGAAAAGTCGTGGATTCGGTGAGCCAAATCAATACATCAGGTAAATTTGACTCAAAAGCCTTTAAAAAATCGGTGGGTTTGAATGGTGTCGGTACAAAGGCAGCAAATGCCCTTTCGGAGTATTTCAAGGTGCAAGCCTTCCGTGACGGCGAGACGAAAGTTGCTGAATTTTGCATGGGTGCTATCACCAAAAATCATAAATTGGGTAAGACAACCGAACCAAACGGGACGTTGATTCACTTCAAACCTGATACAACGATTTTTAAAAATTATAAATTCCGCGCCGAGTTCATCGAATCGCAATTGTGGAATTATGCTTATTTGAATACGGGTTTGAAAATCAATTTTAACGGTAAAACCATTTTTTCAAAAAACGGTTTGCACGACCTTTTAACCCGTAAAATTGGCGAAGAACACATCGAATACCCCATTATTTTCTTGAAAGGAGAAGATATTGAAGTCGCTATGACCCATGGACGGCATTATGGTGAACAACACCACTCTTTCGTAAATGGTCAATACACGACGCAAGGTGGAACGCATTTACAAGCATTTCGTGAGGCTGTTGTGGATACAGTTAGGAATCATTTCAATAAAAAATACGAATCGCAAGACATTCGGACTTCGATAATTGCTGCTATTTCCGTCCGTGTCGAAGAGCCTGTTTTTGAATCTCAAACAAAAACGAAATTAGGTTCGCTCAATATTGGTCTAGAAGGACCCTCGGTCAGGAAATTCATAGGCGACTATTTGCAAAAAGCACTCGACGATTATTTACACAAAAACAAAGAAGTCGCAGAAGCGCTCAAACGCCGCATCGAGCAGAATGAACGTGAGCGAAAAGAAATTGCGGGCATCAAAAAATTGGCAAATGATCGCGCTAAAAAAGCCAATATCCACAACAAAAAGCTGCGCGATTGCCGTTTTCACCTCAATGAAAAAGTACCTGTGGGCAAAGAAGACAGGGTAGCGTTCACTTCGGTCTTTATTACTGAGGGGGACTCTGCGAGTGGTTCTTTGACGAAAGCAAGAGATGTGGAGAC
>JAYTMI010000102.1:0-1835 GCA_043728625.1 Saprospiraceae bacterium
TGTAATTTTTTGTAGTAAGCTTGCTTGCTCAGCCCGAAACATTCGTACAGCCATTTTACTTTGAAAGCTTTTTTTTCTTTCTGGCTATCTCGTTTGCTAATGCTTCGGGCAAGTACTTTTTTGAAAGCTCCTGACCGGTGACCTTCTCAAAATCTACAATAATATCCTGCTGCAGGTCTTTTATAAACTCCAGGGCTTCTATGCGCTCCTTAAGCTTTTTGTTTGTACAAAGGAAGATAATTTTTTCATCCAATAGTTAATTGAACTACGTGAGATTCCATAAACTTTTGATGCATGGTTGACAGAAATTAGTCCATTATGAATTTCGTCAATGATAGAAAGCTTTTTGTCAAAACTTACTTTTTCATAGCCTTTTTTTGGACAGGCTTGCTTTTTTGTTGAGGTCATAGTTTGCTAAAAGTGTTTAATTTTTAGTCAACCTATTTTAGGGTTTTTCATGAAATAGGCGGATTCAATGTTTTATTGCAACGCTTGTTATCAAATATAGTTTTTTTTGTTTTTAGTAATCAAAAGGAAACGGATTAAATGATTTTGTTTAAAATTATTTCGTTAAACACTTCAGCAGGAGATCTGTAATCAAGTGTTTTTCTTGGCCGCTCATTAAGTTCGTCTTGTACATACTGAAGTCGTTCTTTTGAGATGAGGCTTAAGTCGGTTCCTTTTGGAAAATATTGCCTGAGCAGTCCGTTCGTATTTTCATTTGTGGGTCGTTCCCAAGGGCTGTACGGATGGGTAAAATACACCTGTACTTTCGTATTTTTTGTAAAGAGTTTATGCTGCGCCATTTCAACGCCGTTATCGTATGTCATTGATTTTTTCATCAGGTCGGGCAGCGCCTTAAATTTTTTTTCAAATGCAAGTCGTACAGTTTTAGAATCACGGGCTTTGAGGTGAACCAGTACAACAGCCCTGGTGGATCTTTCAACGATGGTTCCAATAGCGCTGGCTCTGTCTTTTCCGAGAATGAGATCACCTTCCCAATGTCCCGGAATCTCTCTTCCCATCACTTCTTCAGGTCTTTCATCGATTCGGATTGGATCTTTTATAGTTGTTCTTTTATCGCTTCCGCGACGAACGTTTCCCCGAAATTTTCTTTGCTGCCGTAGCTCTTTCAGTAACATCTCTTTGAGCTCTTTTTTGGCGTGCAGATAAATGTAGAGATAGATGGCTTCGTGACTAATTTGCATGAGTTTATTGTTGGGAAAATGCGTACGTAAACTTACACTGATTTGATCAGGTGACCATTTCTTTTGAAGCTTCTCAAGAACATAGTTTTGGAGATCAGGATTTTGGCTCATTTTGTTTTTACCACTCCGTCTGTTGCTACCCCGACCGACCGCATTACATTCCCCATTATTATAATGATAGTGGACTGTACCAAACTGTTTTACTTCCCGGGAAATCGTGCTTTTATGCCTTCCAAGGGTTCTTGAAATCTGTGATAAACTTTGTTTTAGTGCTAATAATTTATAGATTTCTATACGCTCATCATAGGTGAGACGGGTGTACTTTTTTGTCATCATACAAGCTAAGTTTTTTCTTAGCGTTGCGTTAGATTATTGAACCGGCCTAGGCATTTCCGCTAACGGTTTGCGGCTTGGCGAAGGTGGCGATTACGAAGCACAAAACTGTCTGCCACCACTGAACTTGATACGAAGCACGAATGTTCAATTAACCACTGAACCGCCACTTTTGCCAAACCGCTGTTAGCGGCTGAACATCTTCTACCATTTCTTGTTAAAGTCACCCCGAGAAAAAAATTTTTCAATGAAGCAATACATCAAAATAAAAAAATACCTGCTTCCCATTTCACG
>JAYTMI010000103.1:0-7585 GCA_043728625.1 Saprospiraceae bacterium
TACGCACGTTGATGCGCCTTACCACTACTTCCCGACTTGCGAAGGGAAACCGTCGCGAACGATTGACGAAATGCCTTTGGATTGGTTTTTCCACGATGGTGTTGTCTTAGATTTTACGGACAAGCCCGATGGCTATATGTTTGAGCCAGAAGATTTAATAGAGAAATTGGCAGCTATTGACTATACTTTGAAGCCTTTTGACATTGTTTTGATTCGCTGCGATGCCGATAAACGGTTGCACCACCCCGATTTTGTGAAAATACACGTCGGCGCATCGGCTGCGGCTACGCATTGGCTCATTGATCAGGGCATCAAAGTGATGGGTACTGACGGGTGGGGTTGGGACATTCCTTTGCATATTCAAGCGGCGGATTATCGGGCGAATCCACGCCCAGGCATCATTTGGCAAGCACATTATGTGGGTATTGAAAAGGAATATTGTCAAATTGAGAAATTGGCAAACTTGGAACAATTACCCCCTTTTGGCTTCAAAGTGGCTTGTTTTCCAGCAAAAATCAAAGGAGCAAGTGCAGGTTGGACTCGGGCAGTTGCTATTTTTGAATAAAAAAGATGCCGCTTCGGTTATGGTAGAGGATACAATTTAATATTTGGGATGAAGCGAAAATCTTTTAAATTGTAGGTAAAAAGCTCTAAATAATAAGTTAAAGCCATCGCGTCTATGAGGGCATCGGGTATTCTTATACCTTGACTTAAACGATAGTCAGCTATAAGTGTTCTGTACTTTTTTGCGAAGTGGCTTCATTTAAATGGACGATATTGAAATGTTTGATTTTCTTTTCATTTGCTGTAATTCAGTTTTGTTAGACATGCCTATTGCTTGATTTTTAAAATGAAAAGATATGCCTAAATCTATTTCTATACCCGTTTGGGAGTTAAATGAAATGAGCGACCATCATTTTGGTACGTCTTATAAGCAGTTATTTTCCTCAACTTCGCATCATCTTTTTCACATTAATAAAATTGAGGATTATAGAGACAAAATACAATTTCCGTTGCCGCCACACCGCAAGGTCGTTTATGATTTTTTATTCTTGACAAAAGGAACAACTCGACGCAGCAAGGCTTTGAATCCTTATGAAATTGGAGAAAACACCTTTTTCTTTTTACCCTCAAACCAAATTACCAACCATGAATTTATGAGTGATGATATTGAGGGCTACTTCTGTCATTTCAATTTAGAAATTTTTACCAACCATTTGCCACAACACAATATCATACGTGATTTCCCATTTTTGCAATTTATTGGCAACCCCATTGTTGAAATAGATGACGCAACACGCCTCTTTTTACTCCCTATTTTTCAACGACTTGAAGTAGAATATGAGAAAGAAAAAGAAGCTAATTTAGACATCGTCACCGTTTATTTGTTGGCTCTTTTTACAGAAATCAAACGTTTTTATACCCCCTCAGTATCCGTCAAGAAAAATACCTCTTTGATGATTGCTCAAAACTTCAAAGACGCACTGTCACGTCATATCTACGAAAAACAAAAGGTGACGCAATACGCTGATATACTCGCCGTTTCGCCCAATCATTTGAATAAATGCGTCAAAAATGCCACAGGTAAATCTGCGCAAGACTTACTCAATGAGATGATTTTGCTGGAAGCAAAGGTTTTGTTGAAACAAACAGATATGCAAATTAGCGAAATCGCCTATAAACTCTCCCAACAGAACCACAGCGATTTTAGTCGGTTTTTTAAGAACAAAACGGGTATGACGCCCAAGGATTATAAGCAGAATGACTAATGGCGTTATCGTTTTTCCTATTCTTATCAAATATTACATATCATTGTATATTTTTACGCACAGGGCTTCATGCTTGTTTAAAATGAGCAAAATCAATTGTTTGATACATCTATAAATAAATGAAATGATAGATATTAAAAAAATCACCGCTATTGATGTGCATACACACGCCGAAGTATCGTGCGGTCAACCACATGATGATTTTCGACCAGAGCTGGACGAGGCTTTTGCCAAATATTTCAAGTCTGATAAAAGACCGACGATGCAGGAAACGGCTGATTTTTATCGGTCAATCAATATGGCATTGGTCATGTTCACCATTGATTCTGAACATGAGGTTGGCAAACGTAGAATCCCGAACATCGAAGTTGCAGAATGTGCGTTAAAAAACGATGATGTCATGATTGCTTTTGCCAGCATAGACCCACATAAAGGGCGTATGGGTGCAAGGGAAGCAAGAGATTTGATTGAAAATTATGGCGTAAAAGGTTTTAAATTTCATCCAACGGTGCAAGGTTTTTACCCACATGACCGCATGGCGTATCATCTGTATGAGGTTATTGCAGCATACAAATTGCCCATGTTGTTTCATTCAGGTCATTCTGGCTTTGGTTCTGGTGTGCGCGGTGGAGGTGGTTTGCGTTTGGAATATTCCAATCCGATGCATTTGGACGATGTAGCCATTGACTTTCCCGATTGCCCAATTATCATAGCGCATCCGAGTTGGCCTTGGCAGGATGAAGCCTTGTCTGTGGCGATGCATAAACCTAATGTGTATATTGATTTAAGCGGTTGGTCGCCAAAATATTTTCCAAAACAATTGGTGCAATATGCCAATACGATGTTAAAAGACAGAATGCTGTTTGGAACAGATTTTCCTTTAATCACCCCTGAACGCTGGATGAAAGATTTTGCAGAAGCAGGATTTAAAGAAGAAGTGAAACCTTTGATTTTAAAAGAAAATGCTATTAAGATGCTGAATTTAACATAATCTAAATTATTGATTTTATAAAAACCATGAAATAGATTGTCTTATTTTGATAAAAACCTTGTTTTTTAGCCAGAATACTGAGGGGTATCCCATTACTGTGGATGATAAATCCTCTCAGCATTTTTATAAACATCTTCCTTTTTTAAAGTCATAGGCTTCGTTTTTTGATGCGAGGACAGTTCCATTTGGTCATTATAATGCGGTGAATCTTGCTTACTCGACGAACCATACGCATTAACCGATTCGATGATAGGCAGCCCTTCTTTTGGAAAACGCACCAACTCAACATAACCATCGCCATGTACCCCTTTCACCATCCCATTTTTGTAAGGAACGGAACGCATCGGTGCTAAAACATCGGGCAATCCGCCTTGTGGTAGCTCTTTGTTGCCACGCACTAATTTTTGAATATCGCCCAATTTTAAGTTGGTTTTGCCAAAGGTTTTAAGCATTTCGGCTTTAACTTTTGTTAAAATCGTGACACTTTGTGCCTTCGTGATTGCCCCCGTTCTCGGATATTCTTTCGGGGATTCAGAGATGATTTTATACACAAAATAGAATGTAGTTGCCCCAATATTTTCGGCATCTGTCCTTTTATCCCACTGATTGAGGTTATTAATGATGTCAGCAATATCAAGGTGTTCTTCAGCTTTCAATGAAAATAAAGCGTCAATATTGATTGGAAAAGCATAGTTTGACGGATACTGTCTGTCAAATTTAATCTTTTTAAAATCCTCGAATGACACTTTATCATAACCCGATAAGAGTTCTATAAAACGCTTACTTCTGTTGTTTTCAAGGGTTTCATAACCCATTGTTGGGTCTGTTATTTTTGGATTTTCGACCCCCTCAGTAGAATGGAACGGTGAGTGATTGGTATTGAACACAAAACCGCTTTGAGGTTGCAAAACTTGCGGCAAGTCTGCCACAGGATGAATCTCTGTCCATAAAGTCGCACTGGTATTGCCCGGTAACGTTTTTTCCCAATTGAATTTTGGATTACGAATAGGGATTCGTCCGTTACTGATGTAGTAAATCGTGTCAAAACGGTCGGCATAAACAATGTTATAGCCCGGAATAGCTAACATATTCAAGGCGGTTTTAAATTCCGTAAAATTCTTTGCTTTGTTGTAGCGATACCATTGTTCCATACCTCGAATCTCCATCAAAGCGGGCATTCTGAGGGAAAAAGTACCGCGCTCAGTTATCATCGTCGGTCCATATTTACTCCAATACGCTTTTCTGCGTACACCAACATTTACGCCCTTTACCTTCACTTTTAACGGCACAGTTTTTTCTTCCAAAGTTTCCCATTTGCCATCAAATTTGTACTCCAGTTTATTCGTGGGGTTCATTTCCAATTGATAAATATCATATTTATCGGGATTGTTGACCGTATGCGCCCACCCTAAATTTTCATTACATCCATGCAAAATACAAGGCGCACCTGGGAAATTGGCACCCAAAATATTCAAACCTTCTTCGCTGCACAAATGCGCTTCATAAAAAGCGACCATGCCTTCTAAGGGCTGATGTGCATTGATGTCGAGATACACCTGACCGTCTGCCGTTTTGTTGCTGTTGAAGGCAAAGGCATTGCTACCACCCGTTTTGTAATTTTCTAAAAGCGGCACTTTGCCATTAAAAATAGACAACAACGCCTTGTCTGCACCCGAAACGACACATAATTGCAACATAATTGTTTGCATCATATCTTTTGGTGTTGCTGGAAAGGCTTTGTTCATCAAGACTTCTTGCGGGTGTTTGGCGGCATAAGCGTTTAATCCTGCACAATAACCCTCTAATAATTTTTTAAAATCAGGACTCAAATCACGTTCATATCGCTCCTCAATCAACTCTGGAATACGCAACAAATGAACGACATAATCAATCGAAGCCCCTTTTTTGCCTTGATATTGCCCTAAAAGTGCTTTACCACTCATCAAAACTTGTTGAATCGTCGCAAAATCATCTTCCGAATGCGCATAAGCCAAACCGTAAGCCACTTCGGGATCCGTTTTAGCGAAAATATGCGGTACACCATATTTGTCCCGCACAATATCAATTTTGCTGGGGTCAATTTGTGTAAAAGCAGAAACGGTTAGTAACTGGAGACTAAAAAGGAGGAAAAGCTGTTTGTACATTTAAAGATTGTGATTGTTTTTTTTTAGACCACAGATGACGCTGATTTGACTGATTTACGCTGATTTTTTCTTGTCATTCTGTAAGAATCTAAAGGAAATCAGTGTAAATCAGTCAAATCAGCGTCATCTGTGGTCTAAAAAAAATATTAGAAATTAAAGAATCAAGACAAATATATTCATTATTCTTTTAAAACATTGACCAAAGAATTTCCCAATATTTCATACCCCTCAGTATTCGGGTGCAAACCATCAGAAAAGAGTTTTTCATCAATTTGACCCGTTTTTAACAACAAATCAGTCCCAATATCAGCATATTGCGCACCATTTGCCCCTGCGAGGTTTTGAAAACTCTTATTCAACGTAACAATACGTGCCTCTTGTGCGCGACGTGGATACAATCCTAAAAGATAGATTTTCGCTTGTGGTTGCCTTGTTTTGATGGCTTCAATCAGCAGTTTCAAACCACTGATAATGTCTTCATCAGTATTAATCAGCAAATTGTTTGTGCCAATATTTAGGACAATTTTTTCAGGCGTTATACCTTCCAATTCGTCATGATAAACCCGCCATAAAACATTTTCAACTCTATCCCAACCAAAACCGAAATTGCGGGCTTGTAGGGGTTCAAGATATTTTTGCCATGAATCCGCCCCACGAATGCGATTATTCAACGGTTTTCCGCCCCAATTATGCGTAATGGAGTTACCAATCATCAATACTTTCGTCGGTTCTGTTTTGTTTAAAGCAATCATTTCGTAGTGTCGGGCTTCCCAATTATAACTGCCAGGTTCTCTATTTTGGCGCGTGGGTATTTGTGTGATGAGGGTGCCTTTTGGCTCATTGAGTATCTCTCTTAATTTCTTTTCATACCCATCTGCATAACGCATCATGCCGTAGTCGTTGGGGTGCGTGCCGTCCACCATAGCATCTAAATCCAAGCCGATTTCATCAATTTTCAAGGTAAAAAGCCCTAAAACGCCTTCGTTTTGCAGTTTTGTAAACGCTTCTCGCAAACTTTGATTGGCATCTTCAAACAGCTTTTGTCTTTCAGGCATGAGGTACCCCTCAGTATAACCCGCATGTTCGGTCAATAAAATAGGCGTTGTCGGGTGTTGCAATCGAATACTTTTGACGGATTCCATGATGCGTTTTTGCAATTCGACATCGCCTATACGTGCGCCTGTCAGATTGGGCAAACAGTCCAAAACATAGACTTTTGCATCTATCTCATTGATAAAATCAATCAATTCTTTTTCCAATTGCCCATTGCCAGAAAAAGCTAAATTGATAACAGGGCGATCAAATTTACGGGCAATAATATTTGTCCAAGCCATACCAGGACGTGAGGCACAAGCCCCTTGTGCGATAGACGTACCATAAATAACAATCGGTTTTTCACTCATTTTTGCCAAAGGCGTAAAGTCACTGCCCGTCGGCACGCCAATTTCTAAATCCCTGATGGTATTGTACAAAGGCAGATAGAGACGGTATTCACGACCTAATTTGTGGTACTTGTCGTTGGTTTTTAGTTTATCAAAATTGTAAGAAATGGTGTCTTTAAAACTGTATTTTCCTGTGCAAAAATGCCACGTGCCATCGCTGTCAATGGCGTATAAATCCACGCCACTCACACCCGTTGCGGGCATGTGCGACATAGCAACATTGCCTGACACCTTATATCTGACCACAATTTGCGGCGCATTGCTCACAAAACGAATGGACAAACCCGCGCTGTTTTTCGCTAAATTCCAAACAGGTTTCCGCACCAAAGGCTCTGCACGTGGCGGCAAACGGAACAAAGAATCGGTCATTTCACTCGACCACATTTGTCCCTCAACAACTGGAAAAGCACTGTCCGAAGGTTTCCACCAAGATAAAGCGGTGGTATTTTGAGCCATAAGGCTGTTGCTTGATGCCCAAATACTGAGGGGTATGACGAGATATAAAAGAAAGGCTGTGTGTTGGTTTTTCATATGCGTTTTTTTGAAGCAAATATATCCTTTTTGATTGATTTTGCGGGTTAATACCTTACTTTCTCCCACGACACCTTTATTTTGTCAAACGACATGAACATTTTGTAGGACGACAAAACAATTTTGCGGTTTGACAAAAACATTTTGTGCGCTGACAAAAATGTTTTGTCGTTGACATGAACGCTTTGCACGCCGACAAAAATGTTTTGCGGTTTGATTTAGACATTTTGCACGTTGACAAAAATGTTTTGTCGTTTGACATAGACCTTTTGTAAGCCGACAAAAATGTTTTGTGGTTTGACATGAACATTTTGCAGGACGACAAAAATGTTTTGTGGTTTGACATGAACATTTTGCAGGATAACAAAAAAGTTTTGTGAACGTGGTAAATACAGAAATGATATGTTAATAAGATGTCAATTGATTCTTTTATTGAAAACATAAATTTACTTTTGTCTTATAATTCATAACATTCATTTTGAACTCAAAAAAGAAAATAAGGGTTCGTAATTGGACTTATGTTTGGTGCGTTTATTAACTTATTTTCAAGGAATATTGGGTCATAACGATTTAAAAACAACACTTCGATATACCCATGTAAGTAATTTAACAATTGAAAAAATAAAAAGCCCGTTCGATAATTTAAATTTAAAAAAAGAATAGTATATTTGTCGTACTTTTTGTATTGTTTGGCATTTTTTTACTAAA
>JAYTMI010000104.1:0-1663 GCA_043728625.1 Saprospiraceae bacterium
AGTAATTTTTCTTTTCGGGAATAACTCCTCTAACTCCGCCTCTTGGTTCTTTAACATCGCCTTTGAATCTTGGAATTAAATGTATGTGAACATGAGGAACCGTTTGTCCTGCTGATTCGTTGACATTTATTCCAACATTGAATCCGTCAGGATTCAATTGCTTTGTCAAAATCTCTTTTGCTTTGTTCAGCATGAACCAACAAGCAGATTGCTCTTTGAATGAAAGTTCAAAGTAATCTCCGCAATGTTTTTTTGGAATGATTAAAGTATGTCCGTTGCTTACTGGAAATTTGTCAAACATTGCATAAGCCGTTGCTGATTCCAAAAGCAATTTTCTTTCTGAATCAGGATTGCAAAACGGGCAATCAGTATTTACCTTTTTATTTATTTGGTTGAAGTGTTTGTATTCATAAACTTCACAATTTTCATTTTTGAAAAACGATTTGTAATTCAAAATAACATTGCATTGATAAGTTGGTTTTTGATGAATCTTGTGAATTCTAAAACCTTCTTGTTGCAAATCTCTTCTCACTGCAAAATAGGCTTTGCCTGTTGGCTTTAAGAGTTGAGAAATTTCCATTAGAACAGTTGCCTGTTCTTCTTGCATCAAAACATTCAAAACATAAAAGCAAATGATTGTGTCAAATTTTTTTGAAGGATATTTTGGAAAATAATGTTTGTCGTAGCTGACAACATTTAATCCCTTTGCATTAAGTAACTCAACATCTTTTCCAAAGCCACAACCGAAATCTAAAACATCACCAACCAATAAATCTTTATTCAACAAAAGTTTTGCTGGAAAGGAAAGTGTTTCTCTTTCTTTCGCTGTTAGATGGTTGTATTGATTCGTTTGTATCACTTTAAAAATTCAAATCCGTTGTTTGATGCAATGGTAATTAAAGGTTGAATTCTTTCTTTAAATTTTTCTTTTGTAAAGCTGTCATTTAAATCAGGAAATATTGATAAAAATTCTTCCATGTATTTACTATTGGGATTAATTGATTTATTAAGTTCAAAAGCCTTTTTCTGTAATGCGAAAAATTTATCAAAATGGATATCTAGCAATGGGAGTTTATCGCTTTTGTAGGAATTAAATCTTTTCTCGATGGGAATTAAATTCCATATTAAGTCATGAGAGACAAAGGCATGTGGCACAAAATGATCTATTGCAAAATTTTTGTCCTCATAAATTAATATTTTATTGGTGAAAATACATTCAATTTGTTTTTCAGTATTGAATACGATTTTCCAATATTCATTCCGTTGTTTGATCAAGTTTGCTCTCGATGCAGGTTTTATTAACTTATTTGGAATGTCAGGAACATTCGGGTTTTTGGCTTGAAGAAATAAGGCAAGATTCCAGTAGCAAAAATCTTTTAATACTCTTGCATTTGAAGTCAGGTAGTATTTCCAATTGGGATTGATTTCAATATTATCATCATGCAAAGCGTACAAACACTTTCCGTTGAAGGTTTGTGATGCTCTGTAAATTTTATTTCTATCCATTTTCTGAAACCAAGGACTTAAAAACCAATGGGGAACATTTTTATTGAAATGCCAAAGCTGTCCAACTGTTTTATTGTTTGTAGTTGAAGAGAGCTTTTTAAAAACTAATTCCCTTTTTTCGTCTATAGGTATTTTCTCAATTTCATTTATTGCTTCA
>JAYTMI010000105.1:0-1868 GCA_043728625.1 Saprospiraceae bacterium
TTAGAAGCTGTTTTAAAACCATAAAAGGGTTAAAAATGAGCAAAATGTACTCAAAATTGTTGTGAAAGAAGTTCCTAATTTCTAAACAACACTAATGAGTACAGTACAAACATCGACTAAAAGAAAGAAATATCCAAGTGATATTAGTAAAAATGGATGGAAGAATTTAAAACCAGAACTGCCGAAGCCCAAGAATGATACGTCCAAAGGCGGTCGCCCGAATGAAGATTTACGAGAAATCATCAATGGGATATTTTATGTTATAAAAACAGGGTGCTCGTTGCGTTCGTTGCCACATGATTTACCAGAATGGTCAACCGTATATGGTTATTTTAATCGTTGGAGCAAAGATGGGACATGGGAAATGATTCATACCTGTTTTGTAAAAAAGGTTCGGCACAAATTGTTAGCGCGTAAAAAACGCCCAAGTGCTGCCAGTATTGATTCACAAAGCGTCAAAACGACCAGTTGTGGTGGTGAAGAAATTGGCTTTGATGGTGGAAAATTGGTAAAAGGTCGTAAACGTTTTATTTTGGTAGATACACAAGGACTTTTATTGGCTGTTTATGTTTGTGCAGCGAGCATTTCAGAAAAAGCAGGTGCGATGAAACTACTTGAATATATAAAAAAGGTAGATTGTCTCAACGATTTGTGTAGTCGAATAGAATTAGTTTGGGCAGATGGCGGTTATCGAGGTGAAGAACGTATCAATTGGGTCAAAGATTTATGGCATTGGACTTGGACACTTGTTTTGAGAACCGATAATCAAAAAGGATTTAAAATATTACCAAGAAGGTGGGTTGTTGAAAGAACTTTTTCTTGGTTTTATCAATCAAGAAGGCTCTCTAAGGATTATGAAAAAAACACTGTAAATAGTCAATCTATGTGTTATATCGCTATGATTAAAATCATGGCTAATAGGTTTTAAAACAGTTTCTAAGCAAAATGCTTTTGTGTTGATTTCTTTTGGTTGGCAAAATGAGGAGACATACACGCATCTGTTGTGTTTTCATATCGAAATCATTAACGGCAAAGTGTGGATACATGAAAACAATACAGAAGCCTTAATAGCAGATGAATTGATAGAAAAAGGTATCGCTTCGGAAGATATTGTTTTAGGTTTTATTGAATCAGATGTTCGGACTTCACAACATTTAGCAGCAGCTTAAATCTTATTTTACATAAAAAGCCTTGCAGCAACAACACGTTCTGCAAGGCTTTTATACCGAGGGGGTGTATTTCCAAAATTCTATTGATACAGGAACATATTTCGATTCCTTTCTAATTCACGGAAGTACGGGTCTTTCAAGTCTTTGATAAACTGAATGGCTTCGCCTGTTGACTTCATTTCGGGTCCGAGTTTCTTATCCACGTTTGGAAACTTATTGAAACTGAAAACAGGAACTTTGATGGCGTAACCTTTTAGTTTTGATTTATCAAATTCAAAATCTGTTAGTTTATTAGCACCAATCATCACTTTTGTTGCAATGTTCAAATATGGAATTTGATACGCTTTCGCAATGAACGGTGTCGTCCGTGAAGCACGTGGATTGGCTTCGATGACATACACTTGCTCATCTTTGATAGCGAATTGAACATTGAGCAAACCACGTACATTCAAGGCACGTGCGAGTTTTTCAGCATGTTCTGCCATTAATCTAAGCACATTGTCGGACAAACTGTATGTCGGCAACATCGCAGATGAGTCGCCTGAGTGAATACCTGCTGGCTCGATGTGTTCCATGATGCCCATGATGTGGAAGTTTTCACCATCAAAAATGGAGTCAATTTCCGCTTCTTTGGCACGTTCCAAGAATTGGTCAATCAAAACGCGGTTGTCGGGCATGTGTTTGAAGATATTCAAAACA